>JAFUPP010000040.1 GCA_017481115.1 Clostridia bacterium
AGAGAGCATTTTTGAGTTTCCTCTTTTGAGAGCCGTCATAATATGAACAGGGAGGAGTTTTTTCGGACATATGCCCACACACTCCGAACAACCCGAGCATACCTTCTCGCTTTCGTATCTTTCGATATCGTTTACCACAATTGAAGATGTGGTGGCGGTGACGGGGGTCTCGGGCAGACAGGTAACTCCGTTCATAATACCGCCCACTACAAAAAGATGCGGAAGATCCGACAGTACACAGTCCCTTACAACGTCGCCTATAGTAACACCTATGGGAACAAAAAGATTTTTAGGCTCCTTTACTGCGGTACCATCCACCGTAAGACATACAAAGGTCTGCGGACTGTGAGAGGTAAGTGCCTGATAAAGAGCAAACAGCGCTCCTACACCTATCTGATCACCGCCGCCCCATCCGCGTATCTGCATATCAAGCAGGGGCTTTGAGGGATAACGGAAGTTTATCTTCATAACGGGAACCTGACCGATGCTTTGCGGGAACTGAGGGGCCTTTTTGCCGTCAAAAACAGCAATGGCACACCTTGAAGCACCCACTGCATAACTTGCCGCAACAAGTGCCTTTGAAATATGCTCACCGTAGGTACGTAAAAGGGCGGTGTTTGCCGCTTCAAACGGAGTATCCGACAAGGCGTTACAAACAAGTATTTTTGCACCCGCCGCCTTGATACGCTGAAGCTTTTTGTAAAGCCTTTCACCGTCCGTCTCGTCTACAATACCCTGTAATTTTGCCTGTTCTATAATTTCGTCGGGTGAATATGAATCTATATCATATTTTTCTGCAGGAATAGAAAACAGAAATTCGGGGTTTGATACCTTTACCGCTTTAATATCATTAATAAGCGGATGCTTTATATTGAGAATATCCTCGACATTGCCCGAAAACGCCGAATATACAGGAAATCCGCTTTCGGTACAGGATATCTGCTTTTGCGGTGAAAGGGAGCTTCCCTTTGAAAGCGCAGTATAGTAATGCTCATCCGAAAAAGCAATGGGAATATATGCAGAAGAAGCCTCGGTAAGCACCGATATCGGTCCTTTGAGTGCTTCACTTGGCCTAAATAACGATTTTATTCCTGATATCTGGGAATTAAGCATCCATTTTTCACCTCTTGAACAGCAAACTTTTACACGCTAAAATTTTATAAGGAGGGGGTTTACGATGAACATAACCGTTGAAGATAACCAAAGAATAAAGGTGACTATGTCGGCAAAGGAGCTTGAGGAAAACGGAATAAGCTATGCCGAGCTTGATTATGACACCGAAACGTCCCGTTTGTTTTTGCAAAAACTGTTTTTGTGCAGTAAAAGCGTAACCAACTTTTGCAAAAAAGGGGAAACCCTTATGATTGAGATATTTCCCGCCGTACTTGGCGGCTGTACGGTATATTTTACACCAATAGGACAAATAAAGCAAGAAAAAACCGCCGTAAAACTCAACACTCCCAAAATATGTACCCTTACCGCACGTCTTGAGAGCAGCGATGAGCTGCTTGATTTTGCCTCCTCACTTAAAAATATGGGCATACTGATAAAAAGAAGCTCACTTTATAAGGACGGTCGGGGATACATACTTACACTTACACCCTATTCGGTAGACCTTAATGCCGTAAAGGCGCTTTTAAATGAGTATTCGGCAAAAATGTTGCCCGAAAAAACCGTCTTATCCATAAAAGAAAGATACAAGGCGGTCTGTGAGGAGGACGCCATAAGTAAAATAACAAAATTTTTGTAATAAAAAGAAAAATATGCAAATAATATTTAACAGGCGAAAGGGAGAGATATATGCTTGTTAAATCATTCAATCTGAAAAAATATATTTTAAGCATTGCACTGCCGCTTGCGGTAGGCGGTGCGGCGGCTTTTATAACAGCGGGGAAGATGGATATTTATTCAACCCTCAATCAACCGTTTCTGGCTCCGCCCGCGTGGCTTTTTCCGGTAGTATGGACCATCCTTTATATACTCATCGGCACCGCAGAATACTTTGCAAAGCAAAATCCGAGATATAAAAATTCAAACGCAAGAAAATGGTATCTGCTGCAGCTTGGCCTGAATTTTTTGTGGCCGATCGTGTTTTTCGGCTTTTCGGCATATAAACCGGCAGTGCTGTTCATATTTTTGCTTTGGGCGGCGGCGGTAATGACGCTGTGGGAATTTTTCAAGATAGACAAAACGGCGGCTTATCTTTTTATCCCCTATATTTTGTGGATATCATTTGCGGCATACCTTAATACGGCAATTGCGGTAATAAATTAAAAAAACACTTGACAAACCGCCACAAAAAGAGTAGAATATCCGTACAACAAAGAAGACTATGTTCTCACCTGCCGATATTGTCGGGCAGCGTTAATATGAAAAGCCCCCGAAATAAAAGGGTATTTTTGTGTGCACGAACATTTTTCTTTGTTTGTGCATTATTTTTTTGAGCAAAAGCTCTAAAGTCAGAAAGAGGTGCTTAACTATCGCAAACAAGGAACACCAGATCAATGAAGAGATCACCGATAAAGAGGTGCGACTCATTGATTCAGACGGCAGTCAGCTCGGCGTAGTATCGGCGGCTGAAGCACTCGCCATCGCAGCGGGGAAGGATCTTGATCTTGTAAAGATCGCCCCCCAGTCACAGCCTCCCGTATGCAAGGTTATGGATTACGGCAAGTTCCGTTTTGACCAGATCAAGCGTGCAAAGGAGCAAAAGAAGAACCAGAGAGTTGTTGATACCAAGGAGATCAAGTTATCGCTCGGAATTGCAGATAACGATTTCAATACCAAGGTAAAACACGCCTTCCGCTTTTTTAAAGAGGGAGACAAGGTAAAGGTATCCATCCGTTTCAGAGGCAGAGAGATGGGACATCCCGAACTCGGTCTTGAAGTAATGCAGCGTTTTGCCCAGGCTTGCGAAGAGGCAGGCACCGTCGAAAAGGCGGCAAAGCTTGAGGGTAGACAGATGCTGATGTTCCTCGTACCAAAAGTTAATAAGTAACCCAAATATAAATTCTTCAAAAGGAGGAAGAACCAATGCCTAAGATCAAAACACACAGTGGTGCAAAAAAGCGTTTTAAGATTTCAAAGGGCGGCAAGGTAATCAGAGCCCACGCTTACAAGTCACACATCCTTAACAAGAAGTCAACCAAGAGAAAGAGAAATCTCCGTAAGACTTCGGTTGCAGACGTAACCAACGTAGCACAGGTAAAGCGCCTTGTTCCCTACAAATAAGATATAGGAGCAAACCTGAAACAGAGTCTGTCTATTTTCCGCGCAGACAGATGTTAGAAATTAAAGCCGAGTGCGGCGGCAGAAGGAATGAATAATTATGGCAAGAATCAAGGGCGCTTTGATGACGCGCAAAAGAAGAAAGAAAGTATTAAAGCTTGCAAAGGGCTATTTTGGCTCAAAGCACAGACTTTTTAAAACAGCAAAAGAGGCAGTTTATAAATCAGGCAACTATGCTTACATAGGCCGTAAGCAGAAGAAGCGTGATTTCAGAAGACTCTGGATCACCAGAATCTCCGCAGGCTGCAAGGCAAACGGAATGAACTACTCAACCTTTATGAACGGACTCAAAAAGGCAGGAGTTGTAATGAACAGAAAGATGCTTTCA
>JAFUPP010000041.1 GCA_017481115.1 Clostridia bacterium
AAGCTAAAAAGGCAATCAAAAAGGCGTTCCAGAACCAGATAGACGGCAAGGGCTTCTCTCTTATCGAGGTCGTTTCCACCTGTCCTCCAAACTGGGGTATGACTCCTTCAAACGCTCTTAAGTGGTTAGAGGAAAATATGCTTCCGTACTATCCCTTGGGTGTATATAAAGACAGATCTGCCGCAAAGGAGGAGAAATAATGGCTACTAAACAGATATTATTCTCAGGCTTCGGCGGTCAGGGTATCCTTTTCGCAGGTAAGTTTTTGGCATATAAGGGACTTATCGACGATAAGCAGGTAAGCTGGCTTCCTTCATACGGACCCGAAATGCGCGGCGGTACTGCAAGCTGTTCGGTTATTATCGGTGACGAGCCTGTCGGTTCACCCATCGTTTCAAATCCCGACATACTTATTGCGATGAACCTTCCTTCACTCGATAAGTTTGAGTCTACCGTTCAAAAGGGCGGAATCATTATTGCAGACTCCACACTTATTGAAAGAAAGGTAGCAAGGGATGATGTTACCGTATATTATGTTCCCGCCACCAAAATGGCAGGTGAAAACGGTATTCCTACACTTGCAAATATGATAATTGTCGGTAAGCTCTTAAAGGCTATGGATGACTTTAATGAGGATAGCGTAAATGCAGCACTCGGTAAGGTAATTTCAGCACGTCATGCAAGTATGCTTGACTTTAACCTTAAAGCACTTAAACTCGGCTACGATTTATAAGGAGTGAAAAATATGGAAATCAAAATGAATCTGACTTCAACTCCCAAGGAGAAGCCTGATGCAAGTACACTTGGTTTCGGTAAGATATTTACCGACCATATGTTTATAATGGATTACTCAAGACAAGAGGGTTGGCACGATGCAAGAATAGTTCCTTTCGGTTATATTCCCATACATCCCGCTTCAACCGTTCTTCATTATGGTTCTGAAATTTTTGAAGGACTTAAAGCATATCGCCGTAAGGATGGAAAGGTACAGATGTTCCGTCCCATCGAAAATATTCGCAGAATGAATAATTCCGCAGAGCGTCTTTGCCTTCCTACAATAGATGAGGATCTTGCACTTGAGGTATATACAAAGTTTGTTCAGACAGAGCAGGACTGGACACCCTCTGCACCCGGTACATCACTTTATCTTAGACCCTTTATGTTTGGTAACGATGAGAGCCTTGGTGTTCACGCTGTTCACAATGCAACCTTTATGATCATCGCTTCCCCCGTTGGTAGCTACTATAAAGAGGGTATCAACCCCGTTAAGATCATGATCGAGGACGAGGATGTAAGAGCAGTCCGCGGCGGTACAGGCTACGCAAAGTGCGGCGGTAACTATGCAGCAAGTAACCGTGCAGGTGAAAGAGCAGAGCAGCAGGGTTATTCACAGGTTCTCTGGCTTGACGGTGTTGAAAGAAGATACATCGAAGAGGTTGGTGCTATGAACGTTATGTTCAAGATCAACGGAGAGGTCGTTACACCTATGCTTTCAGGTTCCATACTTCCCGGTATCACCCGTAAGAGCATTATTGAGGTTCTTAAGAAAGAGGGCATTCCCGTAACCGAGAGACTCATCTCTATTGATGAGCTTCAAAAGGCTATGGAAGAGGGCACTCTTGAAGAGGCATGGGGTTGCGGTACTGCAGCAGTAGTATCACCCATCGGTGAGCTTTGCTATAAGGGAGTTAAGTATCCCGTAAGCGAGGGCAAGATAGGTGAGCTTACCCAAAAGCTTTACGATACCCTTACAGGTATCCAGTGGGGAAATATCGAAGATACATTCGGTTGGACCTATCAGTTATAATTTCAAACGGCGGTATTACCGCCGTTTTATTTTTTAAAAACACTTGACAATATTTTTTTAACGTGTTATAATTCTTGCATATTTTAAATGCGTCGAAGGAATTATTCTCGGCTTAAACCCCGTTTAAGAGAGTCGGTGTTTGGTGCAAACCGTCACGGAAGGGTCGCAGAAGTCTCATTCCCGAGCAGAGTTGCTGAAATACAGTAAGCGGCTACGGAGTGTCCCGTTATCAAGGCAAAAGGCTTGTCGGAGCCTGATGAGTTGACCGTTTTTGCGGTAAACAGGGTGGTACCACGGATAAATTTCGTCCCTGAAGTCATATAGTGACTTCAGGGATTTTTTATATCGACCCATCGTCCGATTAATTCGTGATTCAAAGGAGAATTCAAATGAAACAGATCAAAATTTCTGACACAACACTTTGCAGAGAAAACGCTACCTTCAGCTTTAAGGAAAAGCTGGAAATTGCAAGACAGCTTGAAAAACTACGTGTTGATGTTATCGAACTTCCCGAAATTTCGAATGTTAAAACGGATGTACTTTTAGTTCGAACCATTTCATCCTTCGTTAAAAACAGCGTCATATCGGTTGCTGCAGGAATTCAAAAAAACAGTATTCAAAATGCAGTTGATTCCCTTTCTGCCGCAAAATTCGGACGTATTCGTATTGAGCTTCCCGTATCGGCGGTGTTAATGGAATACACCTGTCATAAAAAGCCCGATAAGATGCTTGGATATATCACCGAAAGCATTTCAAAGGCAAAGCAGAGCGTTGAGGATGTTGAATTTTGCGCGATAGATGCAACCCGTGCAGACAAGGAGTTTTTAGTAAACGCCATTTCTGCCGCAGTTGAGGCGGGTGCTTCGTCGGTTTCACTTTGTGATTCAACGGGCGAGAAGATGCCGGATGATTTTGCCGCATTCATTAATGAAATGACAGACGGTCTTTCGGTTCCTGTAGGCGTAAAATGTGATAATAAAAACGCATTAGCATTGGCACAGGCAATTCTTGCCGTAAGAACAGGTGCTACCACCGTAAAAACTGCGGTTGGCGGTAATACCGTAGAGCTTGAAGCCTTTGCAACAATGATCAAAAACTGCGGCGAAAGCTACGGATTCAAATCGGGTGTAGAGTTTACGGTATTAAATCGCACCATCGGTCAGATAGATCGTATTTCCGGCTCTAATAAGGGCGATGTATCGGTTTCCGCCGCTATTGTGACAGATGAAAACAATATCTACCTTGATGCAAAGGATGACCAGGAGACCGTAATTGCAGCAACCGCAAAGCTCGGTTATGATCTTTCGGAAGAGGATCAGGCAAAGGTTTTCGAGGAGTTTATACGTGCCGCAGAAAAGAAAAAGGTTGGCGCAAAGGAGCTGGATGCAATTGTTGCAAGTGTAGCATTGCAGGTTCCTGCAACCTATACACTCAAAAGCTATGTAATAAATAACGGTAACATCATCAATGCTACCGCACAGTTAACAATGATAAAAAACGGTGATGAAATGCAGGGAATGAGCATCGGTGACGGTCCCATTGATGCTGCATTCAAGGCAATAGACAATATTATCGGTCATCACTATGAACTGGATGATTTCCAGATACAGTCGGTAACACAGGGCAAAGAGGCAATGGGCTCTGCACTCGTAAAGCTTCGTGCAAACGGTAAGGTATATTCAGGTAAGGGTATATCCACCGACATTATGGGTGCAAGTATCAGAGCGTACATCAATGCTATCAATAAAATCGTTTATGAGGAGGCAAACTAATGAAACTTTCCTTTTCAACAAAGGGTTGGCACAATAACACCTTTGAAGAGTTTTGTGACATAGCAAACGACCTTCATTTTGAGGGTATTGAGCTTCATAATATTCATAACGACCTTTTCACACAAAAGGACGGAGCCTTCCATGACTACGCAGCAGCAGCTACCATCAGACGTATGTTTGAAAAGAAGCTTACAATCCCCTGTATAGATGCTATTGGAGATATTGCTGATGCACAAAGCTTTGATGCATCGGTTGCAGAAATTGAAAAGTGTGTAGAGATTGCATCAAATCTCAAAATACCCTTTATCCGTCTTCGTGCAGAAAAGAGTGAGGATTTTGAGGTCGCAAATACCAATACATTTAATCTTGTAAATGCAGTTTTGCCTGCCGCAAGAAAGAACGGTGTAACTCTTCTTATTGAAACAGCAGGACTTTACTGTAACACAGTAAAGCTTCGCGAGCTTCTTGAATCATTTGCTTGTGACGATGTTGCGGCACTTTGGAATATGTCAGCCGCATATTTCGGTGCAGGGGAGACTCCCGATGATATAATTAAAAATTTGGGTGCATATGTTCGCCACGTTCATATGAACGATGCTAAAATTGTAGACGGAGAGGTTGAATTCTGTCTGCTCGGTGAGGGTGAGCTTCCCTTTAAGGATATAATGTTAGCCCTCAGAAGCGTTAATTACGACGGATTTATCTCTCTCGTATGGAATCCCGCCTGGTGCGAGGAGCTTGACGATATGGAGATAATCTTCTCACAGTTTGTCGGCTTTATGAAGCAGTTTTCGGATACCTCAAGAAACGAGCGTACCCTTTATTATAACGAAGCAAGAACAGGTAAATTTGTCTGGAAGAAGGATCTTCTTATTGATCTTACCTTCTCGCAGGTGCTTGACCGTATGGTCGAGGAGTTTCCCGATCAGTACGCATTCAAATACACCACACTTGATTATACCCGTACATATTCACAGTTCCGTGATGATGTTGACGAGTTTGCACGTGTACTTATTGCCCTCGGCGTAAAGGCAGGAACAAAGGTTGCAGTATGGGCATCCAACGTTCCGCAGTGGTATATAGCATTCTGGGCAACCGTAAAGATCGGTGCGGTACTCGTTACTGTAAATACTGCCTATAAGAAGCACGAGGCAGAATACCTCTTTAAACAGTCTGATACACATACCGTTATTCTTACCGAGGGCGGTAAGGACTCAAAGTACGGAGAAATAGTAGCCGAGCTTTGTCCCGAGATCAACTCTAAAAAGCCCTCAGAGCCTTTACACGCAAGAAAATTGCCCTTCCTCCGTAATGTAATTACGGTAGGATTTAAGCAGAAGGGCTGCCTTGAGTGGAACGAAGCGCTTGAATTTGCCTCAAAGGTTCCCGTCGAAGAGGTTTACCGAATGGCAGCCGCCGTTGATAAGGACGATGTATGTAATATGCAGTATACATCCGGTACTACGGGCTTCCCCAAGGGAGTTATGCTTACACATTATAACGTTGTAAACAACGGAAAATATATCGGTGACCATATGGATCTGTCAACCGCAGACCGAATGATGATACAGGTACCTATGTTCCATTGCTTTGGAATGGTTCTTTCGATGACCTCATCAATGACACATGGAACAACAATGTATCCGATGCCTTACTTTTCACCCAATCCCTCGCTTTCCTGCGTTCATAACGAGCATATTACCTGCTTTAACGGTGTTCCCACAATGTTTATTGCTATGATGGAGCATCCCGATTTTGAAAAGACCGACTTTTCATACATCAGAACAGGTATTATGGCAGGCTCAAACTGTCCTGCAGACCTTATGAAAAAGGCGACCGAGGTTATGAATATGAAGCAGATCGTTTCTGTTTACGGTCAGACCGAGGCAAGTCCGGGATGCACAATGAGCAGTTACTACGATTCACTTGAGGTTCGTACCGAAACGGTTGGAAGTGCTTTTGCAAATGTTGAGTGCAAGATAATCGACCCCGAAACCGGTCTTGAATGTCCCAACGGTGTCAACGGTGAGTTTGTAGCACGTGGCTACAATATAATGAAGGGCTACTATAAAATGCCCAAGGCTACAGCAGAGGCTATAGATAAGGACGGATGGCTTCATACGGGTGACCTTGCCTGCAAGCGTGATGATGGTACATATCTTATCACAGGCAGACTTAAGGATATGATAATCCGCGGTGGTGAAAACATTTATCCTAAGGAGATAGAGGAATTTATCTATACCTGTCCCAAGGTCAGCGACGTTCAGGTTATCGGTGTTCCCGATAAGCAGTACGGTGAAGAGATTATGGCTTGTATCATTCTCAAAGAGGGTGAAAGTATGACCGAAGAGGAAATGAAGTCATACATTGCCGCAAATATGGCTCGTCACAAGGTCCCCAGATACATCGACTTTGTGGATTCATTCCCCATGAATGCCGCAGGAAAGATTTTGAAATACAAAATGAGAGAGGATGCCGCTAAAAAGCTTGGCATCGAGATGTAAAATGATAAATGGTAAGTTTAAGGTAATAGATTCTCATTGCCACATATATCCTGAAAAGATAGCCGGTAAGGCTGTTCCCGCAACCGATAGGTTTTATGATGTAACCTCATACTGTGACGGAACAGTAGGGATGCTATTGGAAGAGGGTCAAAAGGCGGGTATCGATCACTTTTTGGTGCAGTCGGTAGCAACCACACCACATCAGGTCAAAAGTATAAATGAGTTTATCGCACAGTCGGTAAGGGAGTCGGATGGTAAAATGACGGGACTCGGTACTCTTCATCCCGACAGTGAGGATCAGGAGGCAGATGTACTGCATCTTATTGAACTGGGACTTAAGGGAGTAAAGCTTCATCCCGATATACAAGGCTTTAAGATAGATGACTACCGTTGTCTAAAAATCTACGAGCTTTGCGAAAAATACCATTTACCGATACTTTTTCATACGGGAGATTACCGTTACGATAATTCCAATCCCAACCGTTTAAAGCCGGTTTTGGACATATATCAGGGACTTACCGTGATAGGTGCACACTTTGGTGGATGGTCTATTTATGAGGAGGCAACAAAGGCATATAAGGATGTCCCGAATTTCTATGTCGATTGCTCGTCATCCTTCTATTATATTGATAAGCCTACCGCAAAAAGACTTATCGAGACCTACGGAACCGACAGAGTGATGTTTGCAACCGATTATCCTATGTGGAATCCCTCCAAAGAGCTTGAGTTCTTTATGTCACTCGGCTTTTCGGACGAGGACTATGAAAAGATGCTATACAAAAACGCAGCAAAGCTTTTTGATATTAAACTATAAAATAAAAACGCAGAGCCAACCGACTCTGCGTTTTGTTTTATTGGATTAGAAAAGGCCGCTGATTCTTCCGTTTTCGTCAACGTCTATCTTTTCTGCTGCGGGTACCTTGGGAAGACCCGGCATTGTGAGTATGTCACCGGTTAGAACAACTATAAATCCTGCACCTGCAGAAACCTTCACGTTTTTAATGGTAACAGTGAAGTTTTCGGGAGCACCAAGCTTTGTGTGATCATCCGAAAAGCTGTACTGTGTCTTTGCCATACAAACGGGTAGATTGCCAAAGCCAAGACCTTCAAGCTGCGCGATCTGCTTTTTGGCGTTAGGGAGAACGTTGATTCCGTCGCCGCCGTATACCTTTTGAACAATGGCTGTGATCTTCTCTTCAATGGTCATATCTGTATCGTATGAGAAGGTAAAGTCACCCTTTTCCTCCTCACAAAGACGAACAACCTCTTTTGCAAGAGCCTCGCCACCCTTGCCGCCCTCTGCCCAAACGGTAGAAAGAACGGTATTTACACCTAACTCCTTACACTTCTTAATAATGAAATCAATTTCATTATCGGTATCGGTGGGGAAGCGGTTAACAGCAACAACACAAGGCAATTTATAAACGTTTTTAATGTTTGAAACGTGTCTTAAAAGGTTGGGAATACCCTTTTCAAGTGCCTCAATATCCTCTGTATTAAGCTCGGTCTTTGCTCTTCCACCGTGCATCTTAAGTGCTCTTACTGTTGCAACAACAACTACTGCGTCGGGGGTAAGACCTGCCATACGGCATTTAATATCAAGGAATTTCTCTGCACCGAGATCTGCACCAAAGCCTGCTTCTGTTACGGTGTAGTCACCCATCTTAAGTGCAAGACGTGTTGCCATAACCGAGTTACATCCGTGTGCAATATTTGCAAAAGGACCGCCGTGTACGAATGCGGGAGTACCCTCAAGTGTCTGAACGAGGTTGGGCTTGATTGCCTCCTTTAAGAGAGCAGTCATCGCGCCTACAGCCTTAAGGTCACCTGCAGTAACGGGCTTGTCATCATAGGTATATCCAACGATTATCTTCGAAAGACGTTCCTTAAGATCGGTAATTGAAGATGCCAGACAGAATACCGCCATAATTTCACTGGCTACGGTAATGTCAAAGCCGTCCTCACGGGGAACACCGTTTGCCTTACCGCCCATTCCGTTTACGATGAAACGTAACTGACGGTCGTTCATATCAACACAACGCTTCCAGGTGATCTTTCTTACATCAATACCAAGAGCGTTGCCCTGCTGAATATGGTTATCAAGCATAGCAGCAAGAAGGTTGTTTGCAGCACCGATTGCGTGGAAATCTCCCGTAAAGTGAAGGTTTATATCCTCCATAGGAACGACCTGAGCATATCCGCCGCCTGCAGCACCGCCCTTAACACCGAATACCGGGCCAAGAGAGGGCTCACGAAGAGCAACCGTAACGTCTTTACCTATTCTCTTAAGTCCGTCTGCAAGACCGATGGTGGTTGTGGTCTTACCTTCACCTGCAGGGGTGGGAGTAATGGCGGTGACAAGAATAAGCTTACCGTCCTTGCGGTCGGTCTCCTTTAAAAGTGCGGGATCAACCTTTGCTTTATATCTTCCGTACTGCTCGATATATTTTTCATCAACGTGGGCTACCTTTGCAATCTCGCTGATGGGAAGCATTTGACATTCCTGAGCAATTTCAATATCTGATTTGTATCCCATATTTTTTCTCCTTAAAGAGTGGGGATAGCCCCCACTCAAATTATTTAAAGTATTTTACAGCAGCCTCGAACATCTTGATGTCGTAGTTGCCGGGAACGTTCTTGTAAAGACCGTTGCCGATTCTTTCGCTGTGACCCATCTTACCGAATACACGTCCGTCAGGAGAGGTAATACCCTCTATTGCAAACATTGAATCGTTGGGGTTAAAGTGAACGTCGGTGGTTGCAACGCCGTTAAGATCAACATACTGTGTTGCAATCTGACCGTTAGCTGCAAGCTGACGGATAAGCTCTTCACTTGCAAGGAATCTGCCCTCACCGTGTGAAATAGGAACATTATAAACATCACCAACATTTGTAAGTGCAAGCCAGGGTGACTTGTTTGATGCAACCCTTGTACGAACGATTCTTGACTGATGTCGTGCAATGGTATTAAAGGTAAGAGTGGGACAGTTCTCATCTGTATCGATTATCTTACCGTAGGGGACAAGACCAAGCTTGATAAGAGCCTGGAAGCCGTTACAGATACCGCAGATAAGACCGTCACGGTTGTCAAGAAGATCTGTAACTCCCTCTTTAATAGCAGCATTTCTAAAGAATGCAGTAATAAACTTACCGCTTCCGTCAGGCTCGTCACCGCCCGAGAATCCGCCGGGCATAAATATCATCTGAGCGTTTTTAAGTTCATTGGCAAATGTTTCAACGCTTCTCTGAATACCCTCTGCCGAAAGGTTGTTTATAACCATAATTTTAGGCTCGGCACCCGCATCGCGAACAACCTTTGCAGAGTCAAATTCGCAGTTTGTACCGGGGAACGCAGGAATAAGAACGGTGGGTTTTGCAGTCTTGATAGCGGGAGCGACCCTTGTGGTTGCCGTATATGAGAAGGTCTCTACCTTTGATTTTGAATCGGGGATATTACAGCTGTAAACACTCTCAAGCTTGTTTTCATAATCGAAAAGAAGCTCGTTAAGTGAGATCGCTTCGTTTTTATAGGTTACCCTTGCATCGTTTGTAACATAACCTATTACATTTTTATTATCGGTATAATCGTTAGTGACCTCAAGGATAAAGCATCCGTAGTTATAACCGAATATATCGTTAAGGGTAAGATGATCAGAATATGCAAAACCAAGTCCGTTACCAAATGACATCTTCATTACAGCCTCTGCAATACCGCCCATACCGGGTGTATAGCAGGAAACTGCTTTTTTAGAACGAAGAAGCTCGGTAACCTTTGCAAAGGTGGCTAAAAGTGAATCGGTTTTAGGCAATCCGTTCTCATCAAACTCGGGGAAGAGAACGATAACCTTGTTACCCGCCATCTTGAATTCGGGAGAAACAACGTTTTGTACCTTATCGGTGGTAACTGCAAATGAAACAAGTGTGGGAGGAACGTCAAGATCCTCAAATGTACCACTCATAGAGTCCTTACCGCCGATTGAACCGATATTAAGGTCAAGCTGAGCCTTGAAAGCACCTAAAAGTGCCGCAAGGGGCTTGCCCCAACGCTTACCGTCCTTGCCGGGACTCTCAAAATACTCCTGGAAGGTGAGATAAACATCCTCAAATGATGCACCTGATGCAATAAGCTTACAAACCGATTCAACTACTGCAAGATAAGCACCGTGATAGGGACTGCTTTCTGTAATAAAGGGATTATATCCGAATGACATAAATGAACAGTCGTCGGTGTGCTTTTTCTCCATAGAGATCTTTTGTACCATTGACTGAATGGGTGTGAGCTGATGCTTACCGCCAAAGGGCATAAGAACAGTACCTGCTCCTATAGTTGAGTCAAATCTCTCGCTGAGACCTCTCTTTGAACAGATATTAAGATCAGAAGCCATAGCCTTATAGTTGGCGGCAAAGGTGGGAAGTATATCCTTACCCTTAGGTGCGGGAGCAGCAGGGGTAATGGTAATGTGTTTGTCAGCACCGTTTGAATTTAAAAATTCGCGGCTGATATCAACAATTTTCTTGCCGTTCCAGTTCATAACGAGTCTGGGCTCTTTCTGAACCTTTGCAACAACACATGCCTGAAGGTTTTCGGTTGAAGCAAGATAAAGGAACTTTTCTACATCCTTTTCTTCGACAACAACAGCCATTCTTTCCTGAGATTCACTTATTGCGAGCTCGGTGCCGTCAAGACCCTCGTACTTTTTGGGAACGGCATTAAGATCGATTTCAAGACCGTCTGCCAATTCACCGATAGCAACCGAAACACCGCCTGCACCAAAGTCGTTACAACGTTTGATAAGACGTGTAGCCTCACGGTTTCTGAAAAGACGCTGAAGCTTTCTTTCTTCGGGAGCATTACCCTTTTGAACCTCTGCACCGCAGGTCTCAACCAACTGTGCAGTATGCTTCTTTGAAGAACCGGTAGCACCGCCGATGCCGTCTCTACCGGTGCTTCCGCCAAGAAGAATTACAACATCACCGGGAGCAGGAACCTCACGTCTGACATTCTCAGCCGGAGCTGCAGCAATAACTGCACCAATCTCCATACGCTTTGCGGCTTAACCGTGATGATATATTTCATAAACACTTCCAGTTGCAAGACCAATCTGGTTACCGTATGAGGAATAACCTGCAGCTGCGGTGGTAACGATCTTTCTCTGGGGAAGCTTACCCTTAATGGTCTCGCTTACCTTTTTAAGAGGATCTGCTGCACCTGTTACACGCATAGCGCCGTAAACATATGCTCTGCCTGAAAGGGGATCGCGTATTGCACCGCCGATACAGGTTGCAGCACCGCCGAAGGGCTCAATCTCGGTGGGGTGGTTGTGTGTTTCGTTTTTAAAGAGAAGAAGCCAGGGCTCCTTAACACCGTCTGCCTCTACCTCGATTTTAACGGTACAGGCATTGATTTCTTCACTTTCATCAAGCTTGTCAAGCTTACCTTGTGTTTTAAGATACTTAACAGCTACGGTTGCAAGATCCATAAGACAAATGGGCTTTGTTCTGCCAAGCTCTTTTCTTACGTTGATATACTCATCATAAGCACTCTGTAAAAGCTCGTCCTCAAACTTAACGTCATCAATAACGGTGAGGAAGGTGGTATGACGGCAGTGATCTGACCAATAGGTGTCGATCATACGGATTTCTGTGATGGTCGGATCTCTCTGCTCACTCTTGAAATATTCCTGACAGAATGCAATATCGTCAGCATCCATAGCAAGACCCATATCCTTAACAAACTGCTCAAGACCTGCTCTGTCGAGCGAAGTAAATCCATCAAGTGTCTTAACTTCGGTGGGAATATCATATTCAACCTTAAGGGTATCAAAGCGATCAAGTGTTGCCTCACGCGATTCAACGGGATTTATAACATACTTTTTGATCTGTGCAATGTCATCCTCAGAAAGATTACCGTAAAGAGCATAAACCTTTGCGGTTCTGACTGTAGGACGGTCACCCTGCGAGATTATCTGAATACACTGTGCGGCAGAGTCTGCACGCTGATCAAACTGACCGGGAAGAAACTCTACTGCAAAAACAACAGCACCCGAAAGATCAACATCATCATAGATGATATCAAGCTGGGGCTCCGAGAAAACCGTCTTTTTTGAGTACTCAAAAAGCTCCGATGAGATGTTTTCTGCATCGTATCTGTTAATAACGCGTACATCCTCTAAATTTGATATACCTAAAAGATTCCTTGCATCCGACAAAAGTGCCTTTGCTTCGTTTGCAAGTTCCTTTTTCTTTTCAACAAAAATTCTGTAAACCATTTTATTTCCTTTCTGCCTTCAACGCTTTTTGACCTATATCGTTGCGATAGTAGGCATTTTCAAAGCTTATTTTCTTAACGTTCTCATAAGCCTTATTAATGGCGTTTTCAAGGGTATCAGCGGTGTCTGTAACACCCAAAACTCTACCACCCTTTGTTAAAAGCTTACCGTTTGAAACCACAGCACCTGCAACATAGACCTTATCCGAAACATCTTCAGGGATGTTCATTTCAAATCCGGTCTCGTACTTTTGGGGATAACCCTTTGATGCCATAATTACACAACAAGCGTTTTTGTCCGAGAACTTTACGTCGATTTCTCCAAGCTTCTCGTTGGTAACCGCCTGCATAATGTCCAGAAGATCACTTTCAAGAAGGGGAAGGACGACCTGAGTTTCGGGATCACCGAAACGGCAGTTATATTCTATGACCTTGGGGCCCTTTTCGGTAAGCATAAGACCAAAGTAAAGACAGCCCTTAAATGTGCGACCTTCCTTATTCATTGCATCAACGGTGGGAAGGAAAATTTTGTCCATACATTCTTTGGCAATATCCTCTGTATAGTAAGGATTGGGAGCAACCGTACCCATACCGCCGGTATTAAGACCTGTGTCGTTATCACCTGCACGTTTGTGATCCATAGATGATATCATAGGAACAACCGTTTTACCGTCGGTAAATGACAGAACCGAAACCTCAGGACCCGTCAAAAACTCTTCGATAACAATGTTATCACCGCTTTTTCCGAAAACCTTGTCAAGCATCATTTCCTTGACAGCCTTTTTAGCCTCATCACGAGTTGTAGCAATAATAACACCTTTACCGAGAGCAAGACCGTCTGCCTTGATAACGGTGGGAATGGGAGCGGTATCAAGGTAAGTGAGAGCCTTGTCCATATCGCTGAAAACCTCATATTCAGCGGTGGGAATACCGTATTTTTTCATAAGATCCTTTGAAAAGACC
>JAFUPP010000042.1 GCA_017481115.1 Clostridia bacterium
CACACACCATTGTCATATGTCTTTTCGCTTTCCCACGCATCTTTCGTTACGGTCTCAAAATCATAGCTATAATCAAGCGTTCCCTTAGAATTTCTCATATAAGAAAGTTTTTCCTGACGGGAAACATTGATATTATTAGCGGAAGAAACGGATAATTTATAGTTGTTTTGTATATTACCGTTTAATATTTCATTATCATCAATATCCAAGAACAACAGAACACCGGCAACACTGTCTACCGTCTTGAAATCCTTCTCGTTTGCGATCTTATTGACGGTAACGGATGAATTGATCGTTATAGTCTTTTCTATTTCTATAAAATATTTATCGTCAACCTTTAAGGTGAAAACCGTTTTCTCGGAGGTTAATTTTCCTTGTGAATCTATTACAGCCTCCCCCGAAAACTCACTGACACTGCCCGCTTTGCCCATTCTTTGAAAGAAAAACGCACTATATCCCTCGTACAACGACGACTTGTAATCATCTGCAGGCTGTGAATATTTTACGGTGGTAATATCGTTATCATCGGTACTGCTCGTAACGTCATTAAACCGTGTAAGATCAACCTTTTTCTGTGGATTATATCCCAGAATATTTATGTAGCAATCGGTAAATGAAGCTACATCTGTTTGTGACATATATTTATAATTCGTATCATCAAGATGCATCTTACTGCCGTCAAAATATATATTGCGCTTTTCTTTAAACTCACCGTGGTCAATATCGCACTCCGAGGAAAACTGCGATACATTGCCTGATGAGTCTTTTGTATATGCAACAGTATTATGCTCATCCCATTCCACCGTTATGTGATTTTGGGTATCTTTATATACCGTATGCTCCACAAAAGAAAGCTGAGTTGATGCGTAAAAGTCATCTACCGCCTTATTATATATTTCGGCAATATCCTGCTTATCGGGTTCCGAACAGGCTGCAAATGAAGATACAACCATTATAAACGAAACCGCAAGGGATACATACTTTTTGAAGTTTCTCATATTTTATTCTCCTATATTGGATTTTAATTCAAAAATTTTCTGACGGAGCGCCTCAACAGCGAACCGTTCATCAATGATATCGGTGACAGTCTTTTCCATCGGACAAATACCGTCGCCCTTTCGGTTGATTATGTTTTCGGTAAGCGTTGTATATGTTGCAGGGATATTCTTTGAACAAAGATACTCATATCCGAGTCTGCTCATAACCTCTCCATATACTTCTTTTATATTCATATAGGAAAAGAGCATAGCAGCCGCCTTGCCGACTATCTTATCCGCCGCAGAAAAACCCGAAACATCTTCCCCGCTGTCAATTATCTCCATAAGCGGCGCTATTCCGCGGCTGAATTTTTCGATCGTTTTGCACTCTTTACAAAGCACCACCGAACAATCTTTGCTTTCAAGCAGCTTCCTTGCCGTTTCTATATCTGTCATTTTGATGCTTCCTTATCGGTAAATGTAAGGTTTTGCTTTATAGTAATATCAAAGGGTATTCCGTTTTGTTCAAGGCTGACAACATAGGTGCAGCTTTGTTTTGTTACCTTTCCGTCCTTTACGGTTACCTCTGCCTTACTCTTTTTTTCATCGACAATGAGATTTGTTATATCGTCTACGCCGTAAACAGTTCCTTCCTTTTGCTCCTTAAGTCCAAGTATGGGTGCAATAAATCTCTTCAATTCATATTCACCTACGCGGAAGGTATATTTTTGGACTCCGTCCTTGTTTGAACAGGCTATTGAAGTAATATCCGAAACATCAAAAGGTACTATTATGCATAACTCTCTTAACTCTTGTGCCGCTTGTACCTCGGTGAGGGTTTTTGAAGAAAACTTTTTATTGATAACACTCTTATATTTTCCGTCGGCATAGTTCTGTGTATTGGTGTAGCTTTCACTCAGTCCGAGCAGGTCCTGTTTAAGTGTCACCTTGCTTTCGCCATCAAAGGTTAACCTGTCATTCTTGGTGGAATACTGGACCTTTATTTTTGATTTTCGATCAAAATCCAATACGCCCTTCATAGATATGGTCTCTTCACCCGAAACGCTTCCGTTTTTCAGTTCTACATTTATTAATGCATTATTAAGATAGTAAAGATCGAATACCGAATCCACCTTTTTATGAGAGGCTTGTTTTTGTATTGTTTCAAGAGAAACATCTGAATTTATTTTATTTACGGTAAGTATATTTTTAACGGTTACCGATTCGTTTTCAGACTCCTGTGCAACATATTCATACTCTCTGCTTTGAAGCTTGCCTGCGGTATCATAATTAAAGATTCCCTTAAAGGATACCATCTTACTACCGGTGGCAAGTTTGCTCTCTATGCAGTTTTTATAAACTCCGTAAAGGGTTGTAAGATACTGTGCTGCAGGCTCCGCAATAACTATAGAATATCCCTTATCGGTAACATTTTCCTTGGTTATGGACGAAAACTGTGATATGTCGATATTTTCATCAAAATAAGTCACCTGCATCTCGGTGGACAAGAACTTTAACACATCTTCCTGCTTTTCTTTAGATGTATAATACTGTGTATTAAAGTCAGAGTTAACGATTTGGTTATATACATTTCCATCTTGATATGCAATGGAGGAGGTTACGTTTTCAAACCCTTCGGTCCATAGATACGATACCCTCATATCGTTGATGGTTTTATCCTCACCGTAAATAACGCCTATATCGGTGCTTACACTGCTTCTCACGGTAGTCTTATAACGCTTATATGATATCTCGCTCTTCTCGTTAAACTGAACGGCAGTATTCTGCTTGTATGCAGTCATAGAGTCCGTATACTGTTTTACAAAATCCTCTTTCGGTACCTGTGTTACCGAAGCAGTCGAAGAGTCTTCTTCACCGCAGGCGGTAAAGCACAAAATCAAAAGCACCGATATAATAACCAGTGCAACCGATCTGTAAAGTAATTTCTTCATTTATCCAACCTCTTTTCTTTATGGTGGCAATACCTACTATATATGCTAATATTATATATACCGAAATATATCTTGTCAAGAAAAACACATCCAATGAAGATTTAGATTCATTGGATGTGCTCACTATATTATTTAGTTATTCATCAGTTGTGTTTCAAGAAGCTGCATTTGTTGTTTGGTGGGTTCGGGGAGGTGGGCAAGCGGAAATTCAATACCCAGATTATCGTACTTTACCTGACATATTTTCTTGAACGGTAAAAGCTCAGTACCGTCAACACAGGCGTAGTTGTGCGAGATCTCGCTTAAAAGGGCAATATTTTCCTCAGTATCGTTAAGGGTGGGTATTATAACCTGACGAAGTGTTACGGGAATACCGTTTTCATTGAGATAATATAGAAAATCAAGCGGTCTGTCCATACGGCAGCCTACATTTTCTAAATACTGCTCATCATTTGTATATTTAATATCCAACAGCACCCTATCGGTGACAGACAGAGCATCCCTCACCTTTTGTGTTAGCGGGGCACCTGAGGTATCAAGACAGGTATTTATGCCTTCGGCTTTGGCAAGTGTAAATATTTCCTTTACAAACTCGGGTTGCAGAAGAGGTTCGCCGCCCGAAAGGGTGATACCGCCCTTTTCACCAAAATATTCCTTATACCTTACCGCCTTTTTTACTATCTCCTCCGCCGAGATTTCGGTACCTTCATTCATATTCCAGGTATCAGGATTATGGCAGCATTTACAACGAAGGTCACACCCCTGCAAAAACACCGTAAATCTGATACCGGGGCCGTCCAAAGCACCAAGACTTTGGATGGAATGAATACGTCCCATCATACGCTATGATGGAAGGTACGGCTTATAACCTCACGCTGTTGCTCACGGGAGAGCTTGTTGAAGTTAACGGCATATCCTGATACTCTTATTGTAAGGTTGGGATAAAGCTCGGGATCTTCATAAGCCTTTACAAGTGTTTCTCTGTTAAGAACATTTATATTTATATGGTGAGCCTTCTTAGCAAAATATCCGTCAAGAATACCAACGAGGTTTGTTACTATCTCATCCTCATTTCTGCCAAGTGCCTGCGGTGTGATTGTGAAGGTATTTGATATACCGTCACGGCAATCATCATAGCTTATCTTTGCTACGGAGTTGAGTGATGCGAGTGCACCGTTTTCTTCACGGTTATGCATGGGATTTGCACCGGGTGCAAAGGGAGCAGAGGCCTTTCTTCCGTCGGGTGTTGCACCGGTATTTTTACCATACATA
This sequence comes from Clostridia bacterium, assembly GCA_017481115.1. Taxonomy (GTDB): domain Bacteria; phylum Bacillota; class Clostridia; order Oscillospirales; family Acutalibacteraceae; genus RGIG1913. The sequence goes on from JAFUPP010000042.1 coordinate 4,202, forward strand.
ACATTTGAAGTGATGGTAAGAACGCTGAGAGTATGTATTGCTCCTCTGTAGGTTTTAGTCTTACGAAGCTCGGTAATAACCTTATGTGTCATATCCTTTGCAATAAGGTCAACACGGTCGTCATCGTTGCCGTATTTGGGGAATTCTCCTGTAGTTTCAAAGGATGAAATATATCCGTTTGAATCTACTACGGGCTTGACATTTGCATATTTAATGGCACTGAGTGAGTCTGCAACTACCGAAAGTCCCGCTATACCGAAAGCCATAAAGCGTTCTACATCGGTATCGTGAAGAGCCATCTGTATCTTTTCATATGCGTATTTATCATGCATATAGTGGATAATATTCATTGTGTTAACATAAAGACGTGAAAGCCATTCTATGTAAACATCAAAGCGCTTCATTACCTCGTCATAATCAAGCTTATCGCCCTTCATTACAGGCATCTGCGGACCTATATGCATACCGCTTGTGGTATCATAACCACCGTTAATGGCAATAAGAAGAAGCTTTGCGAGGTTACATCTTGCACCGAAAAACTGCATCTGCTTGCCGATCTTCATAGCCGATACACAGCAGGCAATAGCATAATCGTCACCGTAAATAGGACGCATAACGTCATCGTTTTCATACTGTATGGAATCGGTATCTGCCGAGACCTTTGCACAAAAACGCTTGAACCCGTCGGGAAGTGCCTTTGACCAAAGCACTGTAAGGTTGGGCTCGGGGGAGGGTCCGAGTGTATAAAGTGTATTGAGAATACGGAAGCTGCTCTTTGTGACAAGTGTTCTTCCGTCCTCACCCATTCCTCCTACGGCTTCTGTTATCCACATTGGATCTCCGCCGAAAAGCTCGTTATATTCGGGTGTACGAAGATGACGGGCAATACGAAGCTTCATAACAAAATCGTCCAAAAGCTCCTGTGCATCCTCTTCGATCAAAACACCGTTTTTGATGTCACGCTCTATGTAGATATCGAAAAAGGTTGCAACTCTGCCAAGGCTCATTGCGGCACCGTTTTGTTCCTTGATAGCACCAAGATACGCAAAGTATGTCCACTGGATCGCCTCTTTGGCATCCTTTGCGGGCTCACTTATATCAAATCCGTACATTGCCGCCATTTCCTTGAGGTATCCCAAGAACGCTATCTGCTGATAAAGTTCCTCATCAATACGTATATTTACGGTATCAAATGCCATTGTTTCGAGTGTCTTTTTATCCTTTTTCTTCTCTTCAATAAGGCGATCTACACCGTAAAGGGCTACTCGGCGGTAGTCACCTATTATTCTTCCTCTGCCGTATGCATCGGGAAGACCCGTAATAACGTGGCACTTACGTGCTTTACGCATCTCATCGGTATATGCTCTGAAAACACCGTCGTTATGGGTGGTGCGGAAACGGAATTCCTCCTCCACCTTTTTGGACAGCTTGTATCCGTATGCTTCGCAGGCTTGACGTACCATTCTCATTCCGCCAAAGGGATTTACCCCTCTTTTTAAGGGACGGTTGGTCTGCATACCAACGATAAGCTCGTTTTCTTTATCTATGTATCCGGGCGAATAAGCCGTAAGCGATGAAACAGTTGCGGTATCAATATCAAGCACTCCGCCAAACTGTCTTTCAAGTGCAAAAAGTGCCTGAATCTTTTTCATAAGTGCTTCGGTTCTGGGGGTTGCTCCCTCTAAAAACGAGGCATCCCCCTTATACTCGGTATAGTTTTGCTGAATAAAATCTCTGACATTTATCTCATCCTGCCATACGCCGTTTTTAAATCCGTTCCAATTCTTATGTTCCATATTTTTCCTCCTGTGTATTTGCCTGAGGCTGTCTTGCAAAATAAAAAGGACAACACAGCACTACAAGCTGAATTGCCCAGACGGTCGGCATTATAAATTCACATTTCCCTGCAGTGCTCTGCAAAATCCGTCAGTAATGTAAATTTTCTGTTTATATTATATTATTTATACCTTATTTTGTCAATCAAAACAATGCATAAGCATTTGGTTTTTTACGGTGTTTTTTTGTGCAATATATTTAAAAAGCGGATGCAACAAGACATCCGCTTTTTTTGTTTATCGTTTTAATGCTTTTCTGTTTTTTACAACGGTTATGATGTTGCTTATGATGCACAAAAAGCCTAATCCGTATGCAAACACAAGATCACTCGTTATTTCAGCCGACATTTCGGAATCCTCAAAAAGCTCCGGAATTATCTCCAATGCCTCTCCTAACGTAATATTCAATCCATACCCATCGTAGACCTCAAAAATTTCGTATGTAAGACAGGCACATTCTGCAACGAATATCATAATTGACATTGTTATGACCGATACGACTAAAGATACTATTGAAACGTTGGTATTTCCTTTTGAGAAAAATTTATATCCATACTGAGCCAAAACGAACATTACAAAGCCGCTGATACCGGCAATATATCCCAGTCGATATATAACGAAGTACAAAACCACACCGACTATTGAAAACAGAAAGGCTCCCAAAACACCAAGCGGAATGTTGCCGTTTATATTCACGGTTAGTTGGTTATCGTTAATGGTGTACCCTTGAGCTAGTGACGATGAAGAATCGATCGAATCTCCGGTTATAAATTCATTACCGCCGCAATACGGACAAAAGTTTATATTATCCTCCGTTACGGTAGAACAGTTTTTACATGTTTTCATTTATATCTCCCTCCAATGTGTTGATTATATCACACCAAAAAAACAATATCAATATTTTCATGCCGTTTCGTTCCACACCGTGTTCGAATCCTAGAACGCAGCAAGAAAAACCCCCAACACCCGATGGGTGTTTTGGCTGCTGACTCGGTAGTACAGTTTAAATTCTTTTTTGCTATATCGCGGGGCGGTAAATTTGCGTTCTTTCGCGTCCGTCACAAAACTTCGTTTTGTCACTCCCTTGGAGCAGTAAAAACGACACACCGTGTCGTTTTTTTCGTTCGTGCGTCGCTTCGCTCCTTCTCGCTCGACCTGCTTGTTCGAATCCTAGAACGCAGTAAGAAAAATCCCCAACACCCGATGGGTGTTGGGGATTTTTGGCTGCGGAACTAGGATTCGAACCCAGACAAACAGAGTCAGAGTCTGCCGTGCTACCTTTACACAATTCCGCAATCTCAACGAAAACTATTATATATCTTTTTTTCAAAATGTCAAGTTTTTTTACGCTTTTTTTATCTTAAATCAAATTTTGGTTGATTTAGTGCCGTTTAAATGGTAAAATACAGGTGAATTATTGAGATTTTTGAGGTGCTGAATGAAA
>JAFUPP010000043.1 GCA_017481115.1 Clostridia bacterium
GTGATCATCGGTCAGGCAACCGAGTATTATACATCTGACACCTATAAGCCCACAAAGAAACTTGCTTCAAAGAGTGAAACCGGCTCAGCAACCATCATAATCGGCGGATTGGGTCTGGGTATGCTCTCAACACTTTTACCCATAATCATTGTTGCAATCTGTATTCTTGTTGCTTACTTTGTTGCAAAGATCGGTGACCCCGGTAATGTAAATCTCGGTCTTTACGGTATTGCACTTGCCGCAGTCGGTATGCTTTCAACACTTGGCATTACTCTCGCAACCGATGCATACGGTCCTGTTGCAGATAACGCAGGCGGTATCGCAGAAATGAGCGGTCTTGATCCCGTTGTTCGTGAGCGTACAGATGCACTTGATGCACTTGGTAATACCACCGCCGCAACAGGTAAGGGCTTTGCAATTGGCTCGGCTGCACTTACAGCACTTGCACTTATGGCATCATATATTACAAAGGTTGAAGAAATTACCGGAAAGACAATTTCACTCGGTGATTTTAGTCTTATGAATCCCACCGTTTTGGTTGGTCTGTTTATAGGTGCTTGCTTACCCTTTATTTTTGCCGCACTTACAATGGAATCGGTTGGTAAGGCTGCACAGAGCATTGTTGTAGAGGTAAGAAGACAGTTTAAATCAATTGCGGGTATTATGGACGGCAAGGCTGAGCCCGACTATGCAAGATGTGTAGACCTTTGCACCAAGGCTTCGCTTCGTGAGATGATACTGCCCACTATAGTAGCTGTTGTAGCTCCTGTTATTGTAGGTCTTGTGCTCGGCTTTACCGGTGTTGTAGGTATGCTTGCAGGTGCAACCGTTTCGGGCTTCCTCATTGCAATATTTATGTCTAATTCCGGCGGTGCATGGGATAACGCTAAAAAGCATATTGAAGGCGGAAACTTCGGCGGTAAGGGTAGCCATAACCATAAGGCGGCAGTTGTTGGTGATACCGTTGGCGATCCTTTTAAGGATACCGCAGGTCCCGCAATCAACATCCTTATTAAGCTTCTTTCAATGGTATCCATTGTATTTGCAGCTCTCGTAGTATCATACGGCGGTATGCTTTTTTAGTTGAGTTTAACTAAATCATTTAAATCCCTGAATGAAACGTCATTCAGGGATTTTTATGTTGATTTTTTTTGATTTTCAATTTATAATGTTATATGTATAATTATGAATAAAGGAAGGTTAAAAAATGTTTGAGGGTAAAACACTTTTAATAACCGGTGGCACAGGATCTTTCGGTAACGCTGTTTTAAAGCGTTTTCTTGATACTGATATCAAGGAGATCCGTATATTTTCAAGAGATGAAAAAAAGCAGGACGATATGCGTCGTCATTATGCTTCCGATAAAATCAAGTTTTTTATCGGTGACGTAAGAAACGAGGCAAGTATTAAGGATGCAATGTATGATGTGGATTATGTTTTCCACGCTGCTGCCTTAAAGCAGGTTCCGTCTTGCGAGTTTTTTCCCGTAGAAGCAGTTATGACTAACGTTCTCGGCACAAACAATGTATTGAGTGCCGCCATTTCGAGGGGCGTTAAAAAGGTTATATGTCTTTCTACCGACAAGGCCGCATATCCCGTAAATGCTATGGGTACATCAAAAGCAATGATGGAAAAGGTGTTTGTTGCAAAGAGCCGTACCGTTTCCAGTGATCACACCACCATCTGCGGAACGCGTTACGGAAATGTTATGTGTTCAAGAGGTTCGGTTATACCTTTATTTATCGAGCAGATAAGAGAGGGTAAGCCTATGACCGTAACCGAGCCGAGTATGACAAGATTTATAATGAGCCTTGAAGAGGCGGTAGATCTTGTTTTGTTCGCATTTGAAAACGGAAAAACAGGTGATATCCTTGTTCAAAAGGCTCCTGCTTGCACCATTGAGGTTTTAGCGCAGGCTGTAAAAGAACTCTGGCAAAAACCCGATCATGAGATAAAGGTAATAGGTATCCGTCACGGCGAAAAGATGTATGAAACCCTTCTTACCAAGGAAGAAGCATCTATTGCTATTGATATGGGCGACTTCTACCGCGTACCCAGTGATAACCGAGATCTTAACTATACCAAGTATCTTGATGAGGGCTATCATAAGCATAACGCACTTTCGGATGAGTTTAATTCAAATAATACCGAGCTTTTGAATGTTGAACAGGTCAAAGCAAAGCTTTTAGAGCTGGATTACATACGTGAGGAACTTGAAAAGGACGGTATTCGATATGAATAATATCCTTGTAACAGGTGCAAAAGGTTTTGTAGGTAAAAACCTTGTTGCCGAACTGAAAAACAAAGGATATGAAAATATCTTTGAATACGATATTGATACCGACGAGTCACTTCTTGACGAATACTGCCAAAAGGCAGGCTTTGTATTTCATCTTGCAGGTGTAAATCGTCCCAAGGATATAAGTGAATTCCAAAAAGGTAACTTCGGGTTTACATCAATCCTTCTTGAAACCCTTAAAAAGCATAATAATACCTGTCCCGTTATGATTTCGTCATCAACACAGGCGGCACTTGATAATCCCTACGGCCAAAGCAAAAAGGCAGGGGAGGAGTTAATGAAAAGCTACTCTGATGAAACAGGTGCTATCGTTTATATTTTCCGCTTTACAAACCTTTTCGGAAAGTGGAGCAAACCCAACTACAACAGTGCAGTTGCAACCTTTTGTCATAATATCGCACATGGACTTGACATAACCGTAAACGACGAAAACGCAAAGGTAAGACTTGCATATA
>JAFUPP010000044.1 GCA_017481115.1 Clostridia bacterium
AAATTCGATGATGTTGTAAGAAATTTGAGTCAGTCTATTATAAATTATCATCGCGCCGGGCCAATTGAGATCCTGTATCCATTCTAATAGCATAAACATAAACGGCTCTAATTCTTTATCGCTTCGCATAGCAACAACCTTGGCACATGGTTCCCAAACCATCTTGCTTTTTTCAGGGGGAACGATAATTGGTTGCATAAATGGAAACAGATTCTTAATTTGCTTGGCTGCCTCAATTCCTATTTGTGTCTTGTTTTCGTTTTCTTCATTAGATAATTGATTATCCCACATGAATAGATTATATAATTCATCAATGCTATAAGTCATTATATTAAACCTCACTTCATTTGATTATACCACACCGCTAATGTAAATATTTTTGCAAATCACTGTGTCATATATTGACAGCAGGGCGGATACCATCCGTCCGCCACTTTTTTGTCGTTATTTTTTTATTAATTTCAGTAAAACACCCGGTTCGGAGGTGTCGCCGTCGGGCTGCGCCAAACGGCCTATCTGTGATATGAGGTCGCCCGAAATTATTATGCGGTTATCCTGCCTGATTATATGCTCGGTCACATCAAAGGACTCATCATCGGCAAGGTCCTGCATAAACACCTTATCAAAGGTGGCATCGGTTACCGCCGTCAAGGAGCTGTATTCGCCGAAAATGCCTATTGTATCGGCATTTTTTGTATAAATTTCAACATCGCATTTGGGGAGAAAATACTCCTGATTGCTTGTTCTGCCAAGGGTTGCCACCGAATATACTCCGTTGGGGTTTTGCGAGGCGATACAGTAACAAATATTGCCCGATTTATCGTAAGAAACCTTGGGTAATTGGGTATTACGTGCGATGATTGCGGGGGCGGATTTTGTCAGCACACCGTCGGTTATAAAATCCTTGACCATCGAAACGTTAAACCACCAGTCCTCTATCTCGATTTCGGGACGAATGAACTTCCAGCTATCAGAAAGCACCGTTTCTGATACCGAAAAGCTTCCGCCGCTGAAGGCAGGAGCAATACGGTGCCAGCGTGCCGCCCTTATTATCTCATACATTTTTGTTTTAATTTTGCGGTGGAAATTCGGGAAGGACATATCCTCTCTGCCGTCGGGCAGATTTTGAGCATAGGGATGACGCATTATACCCATCGCATAACCGCCTGCCGCCGCAATATATGCCTCGTCCTCGCAGTTTATAATGTTATCATACTTCATTTGTTGGTCATCCTGAAGGGTAAAGCTGACCAGCTTTTCAAGTGTCATAGGAATGGACATTATGGAGGGAACGTCATAGGTGCGGAAGGTGTGTGTAAAGGGAATGATCTCCTTAATTAATGAGTGCTCGACGATCAGATTCGGAGCGTGGGTCTTTGCAAGGGAGGTCAGCATTTTTCTGAACTCGACCGACAACGCCTTTGCACCCCAGTCAACCTTCCAGTAGGAAACACCCGCCTCCTTCATTTTACAAAAACGCTCGACCCAATACTCCTCTTCGGATTTATCGACGGAGTACAAGGGGGATTCCTGCGCACAGACCCAAAGACCAAGACCCTTCCAGCCAAGCCCTTTAAGTTTGCTTACAAGAGGAGAAAGGGGATTATCGGTATTTTTAGTAAAGGTGGGGAATTTTTGTTCATCCAGTAAAAGACTGCCAAAGTATGCGCCATCATTACTTAACGGAACATCCCAGCTGTCATCCATTACCAAAAAAAGATCCCGCCTTGCCTGTTCATAAAAGTATGCCCATCCGTAAGGGAACTGTGTATCAAACAGGGATCTTTCACAGATGGCTCTGCGTTGGTTTTCGGGCTTTCCGTCACTTGTGGCGAAAAGCTGAGTCTGCCAGGTGCAGTAGTAGTCGGGAGAGGGATTTTGAATGTCGGTAACAAGATCAATACCTGTCTTTTTCATAAAAGCCTCCTATGAAGGTTTATTTTTTTTGAAAAATCTGATAGCAATAAGCACCACCGCAATTCCCAAAAGCGGGAAGACGGCACTTAAAAGCATACCTGCCTTCATACCTACCTGCTCTGCGGTAAGACCGAGAGAATTACCAAGTGTTACGGCAAGGCTGCTGGATGAAACTATATCCACCATCGAGCCCATAAGCTGAGGTGCGACCGAAGCACCCATATCGCCGCCCGCCGCCATAAGCGCATATGCGGCAACGCCGATACCCGGCAGATTTTCCTCCATAAAAATGAGCGTACCCGGCCAGAGCATAGAGGTGCATACACCGGTAATTACACAGGCGATAAGCGGAAGCACCGTACCGCTTGAAAGACCTACGGTAACATAGCATATTACGGCGCCTATCATACCAAAAAGCAGTACCTTAGAGATGCTTTTGCCGTATTTTGAATAAAGTGTTCTGGTCGTACCCAACAGCAGAGCAAAAAGGGCAAGACCGATAATATCACACCAGGTCTTAGAGATGGAAAGAGCATTTTCCATAAAGCCTGAGATCCAGTTGGTCATTACATTTTCGCTGGCAGAGCCCAAAAAGATACATCCAAACAAGATTGTCAGGGCAATACCTTTTTTTGCGTGGGACTTGCCGGTTTTTTCTCCCGACATATTCATATTCGGCATATCCGAACGGGCAAACATAACCGACGAAATCACGGGAAGAGCCGCAAAAAACAATGTGAGATACATCCAGTTTTGTGTACCGAATATGTAAAGGAACGCCGTGCTTATAAGAACTACCGAGAAAACTCCCCAGGCATAAAGGGAATGAAGCCTTGCCATATCCCTTTCGGGATTATCCGACGGACAGGCGGCAATGATGGGGGAAATAAAGCACTCACAAAGACCGCTTGCCACCGAAAAGAAGACGGTACCTATGCAAAGACCGGCAAAGGCATACTGCGGAAAAAGTGTGGGAAGCACCGCGTAAAGCGTAAGACCTGCGGTGGTTAAAAGAGGCATAACAGTGACCGTCTTTTTCACCTTGAAGTATTTTGTGAAAAAGGTGAAAACAAGGTCTATGGCAAGCTGAGTGCAAAAGTTGATTAATACAAGTGTTCCCAGCAGGGTATATGAAATGCCGTACATATTGTGAAAGGTCACAAACAAAATGGGCGGCAGACTGAATATGGATGACATAGTAAGATATGCACAGTAGCAGGACAGCTTTGTGCGACGGTAGTTTTGCATTTTATCACCTCAAGGGGATTGTAACATAATTAGCATAAAAGTCAATAAAATAAAAGCGGCCGCCAACGGAAAAATCCGTCGGTGACCGCAAAAATCAGACCGATATCAATATACCTGGGATGAACGTACCCAATATGTACTGCCGTCAATATAAACCTTTGTGTATTCGCCGGTTTTGGTCTGCGCAATCATAAGAACCTCGGTGCCGTGCGCGACGGTCTTTTGAACCACCGAGTCTTCCTTTGCGTTTTTGAGAAGCTCAATGGGCTTTCCGTCGTTGGATAAAACCACGGGGGCAAGCTCATTTATGCATCTTATGTAGTATGTGGAGCAATATCCCTCGATCTTACCGTATTTGATCCTTGTCCACTCGCCCATAAACTCCGTAGCGGTAACTACGGCAAAACGGGGAACGGTATCTATTACCTTTGAATCGGTATAATCACCCGGTATATCCCTTACGTTAAGGGGATCCTTTGATGTAATTACAACAAAAATATAGTTTGAGTTTTCGGGATAAGTAAACGGGATAAGTACAGAGCCGTTGGGTACAGCGGGTGTGTTTTGCTGTGTCTGCTCCTCGGTGGATTCCACCTTTCCGGCGACGTTTTTATCTTGTTCATTATTACCTGAGCCGAGAATACCGTCAAGGTCGTCCAAAGCATCCTCAAGCCCTGCCGCAACATCGTTTCCATCGTAATTTTTGCCGCCGTCTGTGTCGCCTCTTCCCAATAACACCGCTACAAGAACGATTGCGATAATGGCAACCACCGCTACGATACCTGCGATGATCATCCACATATTTTTGTTGGATTCTTTGGCAGGAGTCACGGTGGGATTGGGCTCAAAGTAGTAACAGGTGTCAACACATACGCCGACGTTTTCAAGGTTTTGATTTGTGCATTTACGAAGATAAATCTGCTCTCCGCCGGCAGTTTGCGTACCAATGTCTGCACGGTATTTGCAGTAGTAGCACGCGCCGCATTTTTTGGGGTCTAAAGTCATAATTATCCCTCCTTGAAAAAATTATATCATAACAGGTACCGAAAAACAAGAAAATTCGACAACCATCCAACTAAAACCAAAAAAATAACAGTTGAATAATTTACTGTTTTATAGTAGAATAAAATCAATGCAGGTGAAGACGTAATATCTGCGGCCGAAAAGGCGGTAAAAAGGCAGAAATTCGTATTTGCTCAAACAAACGCGACGGATAGTCGAAAAAATTTGAAAATGCAGGTGATATTATGAAAAGAATAACTTTCGGTACGCCCGAAAAACATGTGCCCTCACGTTATTGTAAGGGTTTTAATTATGTAGAAAAGCCGGTAAATTATCCCGTTGATGAAATTGAGTTTTTCGTCAATGCAAGGGGAACCAACCTTGTTTTACCGCTTTATGAGGACGAACAGATATACGGAATGGGTCTTCAGCTTAAGCAGTTCAACCACAGAGGCAGAAAGCTTACCTGCCGAGTAAACTCAGACCCTGTATCCGCAACGGGCGATTCACACGCACCCGTACCCTTCTTTGTAAGTACAAGGGGCTACGGAATATATGTTGATACCGCAAGATATGCCGAGTTTTATTTTGGCTCATCAAAGCTTTTAAAGCAGACGGTACGTAACACCGAGGCAAAGATCGCGGATAATACCGAAGAGCTTTACACCGTACGTGCACAGGGTCTTTCAAACATAAGCATACAGATCCCTCTTGCACAGGGTGTAGATATATACATTATCGAGGGTGAGAACCTCACCGATGTTATCGCACAGTACAATATGCTTTCGGGCGGCGGCTGTGACGTTCCCGAATGGGGACTTGAGCCTATTTACCGCTGCTATACAAAGTTTTGCCAGGATGATATCCTTCGTTTTGCAAAGCAGTTTAAGGAGAAGGATATTCCCATCGGTATCATAGGTCTTGAGCCCGGCTGGCAGACAAGAGCATATTCCTGCTCATATGTCTGGAGTGACGAGCGTTATCCCGACCATCTCGGACTTATCAAAGAGTTAAAGGATATGGGATATCATATAAACCTGTGGGAGCACGTATTTACCCATCCCACAAGCCCCATTTATAACGATATCGTAAAATACGGCGGTAACTATGCCGTTTGGGAGGGCTGCGTACCCGACCTTTCAATTCCCGAAGCAAGAAAGATATTTGCAGATCACCAAAGAAAGATAATTTCAGAGGGAATCGACGGCTTTAAGCTTGACGAATGTGACTCCTCCGACTATACACGCGGCTGGTCCTTCCCCAATATGAGTGAATTCCCCTCGGGTATGGACGGTGAGCAGTATCACAATATGCTCGGCGTTCTTTATATGCAGACAATGCTTGAGGCACTGGGCGATACCCCCACTCTTTCAGAGGTAAGAAGTGCAGGCGCACTGTCGGCATCATATCCCTTCGTACTTTATTCCGATCTTTACGATCATAAGGACTTCATAAGAGGTCTTGCATCATCAGGCTTTTCGGGAATCCTCTGGACACCTGAAGTAAGGGTAACCGGCTCAAAGCAGGAGCTTTTACGCCGTTTACAGTCCAACATCTTCAGCGTTCAGTGTTTGCTTAACATCTGGTTCTGGGACAATACCCCCTGGGCAAACTTTGACTGTGAGGATGAGGTCAGAGAGCTTTTGAAGCTTCGTTACACCCTCATTCCTATGCTCAAAAAGGCATTCGAGCAGTATAAGAGCAAGGGAATACCTCCCATAAGAGCACTTGTATGCGACTATACAAAGGATGCAAATACATACAATATAGATGACCAGTTCATCTTCTGCGATAAGCTTATCGTTGCACCCATTGCAAACGGAATGACAGGCAGAGATGTTTATCTTCCTGAGGGTAAATGGGTGGATTACTTCACAAAAGAGCCGGTAGAGTGCGGAAAGTTCCATGTTGAGACCGACTTTATTCCTGTTTATGAGAAGGTAGAGGATTAATATGAAAAAAATACTTGCAATATTTACGGTGGCAGTAATACTCTGTCTTTCGGTGCTTTCGGTAACCGCTGCTACCACACACGATAACAATAAAGAGTCTTTGCAGTCCTATGCAGGTCAGGGAAAGCTTACCTGCACCGAGGAAACGGTACTTGACTTTGACGACATCAATCAGTTTTACTTCACATGGAAGGGAACCATTGATTATGCTGATAAAAAGGAGGGTGACGGCTCTCTTGCCGTAGATCTTTCTACCGAAAATCCTCCTGCAAACTTCAAGCCCAACTGCTTTGAGACACGTGACGGATCATTTAAGACCACCGTTACCGATATCAGAAAGCAGACCTTTAAGTTCTGGGTATATATAAATGATATAGACAATATCGTTTGTGATCACGACTCGGTACACGAAAACGCACAAAAGGGAAGCGGAACCCTTTATATTTCCCTTGCAACAAGCTCCAAAAAGGATAACGAGCTGTTCGTTAATCATACCCTTGAGGGTAGCGGTTGGCATCTTGTTGAGTTTGACCTTAATGTAAACTGGGACTATACCAAATACTATGGCGAAAAAATTGACATAGGCTATATGAAGGTTTATGTCGAGGCACTTCCCGGACTTGAAATGAAGTTTGATGATCTTAAAAAGGTCACATATAAAAACGACGGCTATACCGCTCCCGCCCTTGAAAACAACGGCAGATGGATCTCCACCTGTGACTTTGATTCCATAGACGGTTCAATAGTGTCCGAGTGGTACGGAAGCAGCTTTGACACCTCCGAAAAAACACAGGGCAGTTCCTCTCTTCAGATGAGGGGCAGAAAGATCCACGAGGACTACCGTGTTGTATGGAGCGGACTTAACGTTCCCTATGACAAAGCAAAGGACGTTTTGCATTTTGATTTTTATATAGAGGATATGGCAACGCTCGGGGATCATTTTGAACAGAGAATGTGTCTTGCCGATACCGTAAAGCGCTGTGACTGTGAAAATTGGTTATATTACACCTATGCACATCTTCAGACCTATTCAAATAACCGAAAGGGTCTGCAAAACGGATGGAATTCCATAGATATACCCCTTAAGGTTATGACCGGTAATTTCGAAGCGGCGGAAGATTGTAAGGCCACCGATCACGAGTGGAGGATAGTATCCAACCTTATGTTCTGGCAGGGTGCATCTGCAGATAAGTATTACGTCATAAAATACGATAATATGTATCTTTATGAGGGTGATATTTCCGCAATTATGGGTAGCGGCAACAACACCACCGCAGATTCTACCGATGTTTCGATGCTTTCGGATGCAAAAACCGCAGAGATAGCCGAAAAGATATTTAAAGACACCGCAAACGTAAAGCTTAAGGGCTACAGCGATGCGGATATTAAAAAGATAACCGCAAAGTTCAATGAGCTTTATCCCAATTACACCTTTACGGTAAATGAGGACGGCAGCGTCACCTGCACCGAAAATAAGGATGATAATCTTATTTTGTATATCGCAATCGGCGGCGGCGCACTACTGCTCATCATCATTGTGGTGGTTTTGATAATAGTATTAAAGCGCAAAAAGAAAACTAAATCCGAATAAACACAAGACCCGAGGTTGTTACCTCGGGTCTTGCATATTTTAAGGGTTGCCGCAAAAAATAATAAAAAACAAAAGGAGTTATTTATGGCAACCAGAATCGGAAGATATACACTTAATCTCGACAATCAACCAAGGATCATCGGGTTTGCCTCGGTAGCGGGTAAAAAGGAGGGTGACGGGCCGCTCTCGGAGTGGTTTGATCATACCGCAATCGACGATAAAATGGGTCAGGACAGCTACGAAAAGGCGGAATCGCAGTTTATAAAAACGGCTATGGATACCGCCATTAAAAAGGCGGGAATAAAGGCGGAGCAGCTTGACACCGTGTTCGGAGGAGATCTTCTCAACCAGTGCATCGGAACGGCATATGCAGTAAGGGACTATGCCGTACCCTTTGTGGGACTTTACGGAGCCTGCTCTACCATGGCAGAGGGACTTTGTCTTGCCTCGCTTTTTGCCGATACTAAACTTGCACAAAGGGTGATGGCGGTAACCTCCTCCCACTTTTGCTCAAGCGAAAGGCAGTTCAGATATCCTCTTGAATACGGAGGAGTAAGACCTCCCACATCACAGTGGACGGTAACGGGAAGCGGAGCATCGGTGGTGTCCTTACAGGGAGAGGGAGTAAAGGTAAAACGTGTTTTGATAGGAAGAATAACCGACCTTGGCATCTGTGACATAAACAATATGGGTGCCGCCATGGCCCCTGCCGCGGCGGATACCATTATGAAGTTTTTTGAGGATACGGGTGAAAAGCCGCAAAACTATGATGCCATTTTTACGGGAGATCTCGGCTTTGTGGGCAGCGAGCTTTTGATACAGCTTCTAAAAAAAGAGGGCATAGACATTTCAAAAAATCATAAGGACTGCGGATGTATGATATTTGACCGTGAGCGTCAGGACGTCCACGCGGGTGGTTCGGGATGCGGCTGCAGTGCCACGGTGTTGAACGGATATATTCTGAACAGTATGATGACGGGCAAATTAAAGCGTGTGCTTTTTGCCGCAACAGGTGCGCTTATGAGCACCACCTCATTTCAGCAGGGCGAAAGCATTCCCGGTATATCCCACCTCGTTGAATTATCGGTATAAAAAGCGTGTGACATAGGTCACACGCTTTTTTATAGTCTTTCGTTCCAAAACTCCTCGTCTGTCATAGGAGTATCTTCAGCTTTTTGCCGTTTGATTTTTCCCTTGTTGTATACATAAGAGGATACAAGTGCGGTAAGCGGCACCGCCAAAAGTATTCCTATACTGCCTATTATGGACTGCATAAGCTCTACCGCAATACGCTCGGTGTTTATAAGATACAAAAGGTCCTTTGAATAGGTGGCTTCTAAAAGAAGGGTCGCAAGGGAACAGCCTACATAGGCTAAAATTAGGGTATTGGTCATGGTGCCGATGGCGTCTTTTCCTATGTTCATACCGCTTTTGAACATCCTTGAAAAGCTTCTTTCGGACATATTGATGTTAAGCTCGTTTATACTGGAGGCTATCTCGATGGAAACGTCCATAACCGCACCTACGGCACCGATTACCGTTCCTCCCCAGACTATCGCGGTAAGATCAAGCGGCACATCCATATATGTAAGATAAATATAGCTCTCATCTATAATGCCGGAAATATGCATAAGGTGATTAAAGAGAAGGGACAACAGTGCCGCCGCACCTATTCCTCCTACGTTTCCGATACAGGCACAAAGAGTCTTTTTGGAGATTCCGTTAAGCATTACCAGACTCATAACCACGACAAATACCGAAACAATGACGGTCAAAAGGTATACGTTATAGCCCTTAAGTATGCCGGGAATATATATGCAAAGCACCGCCGCGGCGGTAAATACAAGGGAAAGCACCGTGCCTACTCCCTTTATTTTACCTATTATAATTATAATGCCGAAAAACAGCAGAACAAGGGTGATAAGCCAGGGTAAACGGTTGTATTCGGCAAACTGCCATACATCCGCATTTTCGCCCTGCTCATAGGTGACAAGAATAATTTTGTCACCCGCTTCAACCGGCTTTTGCTGATATGAATAAAGCTCGTCAATATACTGACGCACCGAAACCTCCTTGCCGTCGAAATCACCCGAGGTGATTTCTGCCACAAAGGTGATCTCCCGTGCAGACAGACCCTCTCCGCCAAGGGAGGAAGGAACCTGTATATCAGAGATGATACCCGTAACGGTGGCGGTGGCGTGTTGCTCGTAATCCTCCTCAAGGGAGTTACTGCTGCAAATACTGTTACCTACCGTTAAAAAGGCAACGCTTAACAGTATGAGTATGGTATATGTCAAAAAGGTCTTGAAAGATATCTTCATAAACACTCCTTAGTTTTCCCGCCGATGTAATCGGCGTATCGAATGGCAAAGCAATATATCGACATTCAATCTCTCCCTCCGTCTTTTCGCTTTGCGAAAAGCCACCGCCCTCATCAGAAGGAGGCAAGGGTGCTTGGCTCCACTTGTCAGGGGAGCTGTCATCCGTTAGGATGACTGAGGGGTAGTCTGCTGATTGTTATTGGCGGTATCTTTGAGGTCTCTAAAATCTGAAAATATTATAACACATATTTTCATAAATTTAAAGCGTGGGGGAAAATATGCAGAAAAAATGAATAAACCGCGGTTTTATGCATAGAAAAGATATTATTTATTCAAAACGCTTGACGAACTCGGGTTAATATGATAAATTATATCTGCAAAAAAATAATAAAATTTTCATTGGAGGAAATAAAAATGAAAAAGATCATAGCACTTATCATGGCAGTTCTTATGATGACCGTATGCTTTGCAGGCTGCGGCCAAGAGACTGTATCAAGCACAACCTCAAGCACAGACAACAAAACAACCTCATCAGAGGCTACAGAAGAGAAGATCGAGTTCAAGGGCACTACCGTTAAGGAAGGCAAGCTCGTAATGGCAACCAATGCTTATTTCCAGCCCTATGAGTATTACGAGGGTGACAAGATCGTCGGTATCGATGCTGAAATTGCAGCAGAGATCGCAAAGAAGCTCGGCCTTGAGCTTGAGATTCAGGATATGGCATTCGATTCCATCATCACCGCAGTATCAGAGGGTTCAGCAGACCTCGGTCTTGCAGGTATGACCGTTGACGAAAAAAGACTTAAGAGTGTTGATTTTTCCATCAGCTATGCAAAGGGCGTACAGGTCGTTATCGTTAAGGAAGACAGCAAAATTAAGACTGTTGATGATGTAACCGGCAAGAAGGTCGGCGTTCAGCTCGGAACCACCGGTGATATGTATGCAACCGACGACTACGGCAAGGATAAGGTTACCCAGTTCACCACCGGTAACGAGGCAGTTGCAGCACTTCTCGGCGGCGATGTAGATTGCGTTATCATCGACAACGAGCCCGCAAAGGCATTCGTAGCAAACAACAAGGGTCTTAAGAT
>JAFUPP010000045.1 GCA_017481115.1 Clostridia bacterium
ACAGAAAAGGAACTGATTGCAGCAATGGAAGAAATACGAAAAAAACCGCTAAAATCCGCTTGAAACAAAGGAAAACGGTGCAACCCTCACGGGTTACACCGTATCCTACATAAGACTGTCCTTTAGGGTACGACCCTAAAGAATACCGTTTTTTTATTTTATTTACTGTAGCTTATTAACCATTTAAACAAAGCTTCATCATATGCTATGTCCCAGGAGTTATGGCCGATGTTGTGATAGAGTGTCAGCGACACATCGCTGTGTCTATCAGGGCTTTTCATAAGCGCATCGATCATATCAATACTGCAGGAGGGGAGTACTGTAACATCCTTATCGCCGTGAAATGCTTTTACCGGCATCTTTAATACCCTTGCATTCCAGGGCATTCCACCGCCGCAGCAGGGAGCAATAGCACAAAACATATCGGGATATGCCATTGCGGTAAACCAGGTACCGAAACCACCCATACTTATTCCCGTAAGGGAAATACGGTTGGTATCAATATCATAGGTCTTTACAATGTCGTCAATAAATTCTTTTATTGACTCAACCCTTGCAGCCCAGAATGTATCCGCAGGACACTGAGGTGCAACAATATAGCAATCAAGCTCTAAGTCCTGCTCCTCAACTACTCTGAGGCCGTTTTTAGGGACGATTGAAAGATCGTCACCTCTTTCTCCGGCGCCGTGTAAAAATACAATAAGCGGCTTTTTAGGACCTTCTACGGTAGGTCTGCAAAGACAGTAATTAAAAATGGAGTGCTTTACTTGTTCTATTTTCATATGTATTTACTCTGTAAGCTCACTGGTGCAGTGTGCGCAACGTGTAGCTTCAATGGCAATCTCGCTTTTGCAGAAGGGACAGATCTTTGTAGTGGGAGCTGCGGGAGCCTCTTCAACGGGCTTTTTCTTGCCAAGCTCGTGGATCTTGTTGATTCCCTTAACAAAAAGGAAGATAACAAAGGCCATTATAAGGAAGTTGATAACAGCGGTAACAAATGAACCGTATGCAAAAATGGTAGCACCGGCTTCCTTTGCTGCATCAAGCGAAGGATAGGTAGTAGCTGCAACACCCTCAGCGTGCTTAAGAATTACAAACTGATCCTTAAAGTTGATGCCGCCGGTTGCAAGACCGACAAAGGGCATGATAAGATCATCGACAAGACTTTTAACGATAGACTGAAAAGCACCACCGATGATAACACCGACTGCCAGGTCAATAACGTTGCCTCTTAAAACGAAGGCCTTGAACTCATTGACAAATTTACTGCTTTTTATTTTTTTTGCCATTTTGGTTTCCTCTTTTCTCTAAAAATAAAAGGGGATGAAAATCATCCCCTAAAAAACATTATTATCTGCGGGGGCCTCTTCTATTATCTCTGCGGGGCTTTCTCTCGCTCTTTTCGGGAAGCTCATTTTCAGGAACCAAACCCTCAATTTCAATAAGAGCCTCTCTTCTTGAAAGATTAAGTCTGCCCTGATCGTCGGTTTCAAGAACCTTTACGATAACCTCGTCACCAACCTGAACAACATCCTCAACCTTTTCGGTACGCTTAACATCAAGATGACTGATGTGAACAAGACCTTCCTTACCGGGTGCGATTTCAACAAATGCGCCAAAGCTCATAAGTCTTGTAACCTTACCCTTATATATGGCACCGGTCTCGGGATCGTTAGCAATGGTCTCAATCATTGTGATAGCACGTTTTGCATCGTTGATATCAATAGCAGATACATATACGTGACCGTCTTCCTCAATGCTGATCTCACAGTTGCAGGTCTCCTGAAGCTCCTTAATAACCTTACCCTGCTTACCGATAACATCACCGATCTTATCTACACTGATAATGGTGGAAAGCATCTTGGGAGCATACTTTGAAAGCTCTGCTCTGGGCTCTGCAATGCACTTTGTCATGACCTCATCGAGGATGTAATCACGTGCAACGTGTGTCTTGTAAAGTGCTTCCTTAATGATCTCAGGGGTAAGACCGTGAACCTTGAGGTCCATCTGAATAGCGGTGATACCTGCCTTTGTACCTGCAACCTTAAAGTCCATATCACCGAAGAAGTCCTCAAGACCCTGGATATCAACCATAGTCATAAATCTGTCACCTTCGGTAATAAGACCGCAGGAAATACCTGCTACGGGAGCCTTAATGGGAACACCTGCGTCCATAAGTGCAAGTGTTGAACCGCATATTGAAGCCTGTGAAGTGGAACCGTTTGAAGAAAGGATCTCACTTACAAGTCTGATAGCATAGGGGAATTCTTCTACGCTGGGAAGAACAGGAACGAGAGCTCTTTCAGCGAGTGCACCGTGACCGACCTCACGTCTGCCGGGACCGCGGTTGGGCTTTGTATCACCGACCGAGTAACCGGGCATGTTGTAGTGGTGCATATATCTCTTTGAGGTCTCACCGTCGATACCGTCAAGAAGCTGAGCGTCGCTCATATGACCGAGTGTTGCAATGGTGAGAGCCTGAGTCTGACCTCTGGTGAAAAGACCTGAGCCGTGAACGCGGGGGAGAAGACCAACCTGTGCGTCAAGAGGACGGATATCGTTGATTCCTCTGCCGTCTACACGCTTACCCTCGTCGAGAAGCCAACGTCTTACAACGTACTTCTGGAGCTTGTAAAGACAAGCTTCGATATCTGCAAGATTTTCGGGATAAACTTCGTCGAACTTAGCGTGAACAGCCTCGTATACGGGCTTTAATCTCTCGTCGCGAATTCTCTTATCATCGGTATCAAGAGCAAACTTTACATCGTCGATGCAGAACTCCTTGATTGCCTCAAACATATCTTCATCGGGATCGGAAGAAGTAAATTCAAACTTCTCTTTGCCAACCTCTTTGACAATGTTCTTGATGAATTCAACTATTTCCTGGTTGACCTTATGTCCAAGCATAATAGCATCGTACATAACGTCATCGGGAATCTCATTTGCGCCTGCTTCAATCATAGCAACAAGGCTGTCGGTTGAAGCAACGGTAACGTGCATCTGGCTTACCTTTTCCTGCTCAGCGGTGGGGTTAATAACAAACTCACCGTCAATGTAGCCTACGATAACACCACTTATGGGACCATCCCAGGGGATAGGTGAAATTGCAATAGCAGCCGAAGCACCGATCATAGCGGTGGTTTCGGGGGGACACTCGGGATCAACGCTCATTACGGTACAAACGATAGAAACATCATTTCTCATATCCTTGGGGAAAAGAGGTCTGATGGGTCTGTCGATTACTCTTGAGGTAAGGATAGCCTTATCTGTGGGCTTACCCTCACGTCTGCCGAATGATCCGGGAATCTTGCCGATTGAATAGAGCTTCTCCTCAAAATCAACAGAAAGAGGGAAGAAGTCAACGCCCTCACGGGGCTTGTCTGATGCGGTTACGTTACAAAGAATAACGGTTTCGCCGTACTTTACTGTAACCGATGATGTTGCAAGCTGTGCAAATTTGCCGGTCTCAATTACGAGAGGTCTGCCTGCAAGTGTTGTTTCGAATCTTTTGAAATTCTCAAACATTTTATTTTCCTCCTTAAAATTTGGGGAATATGCAGGTCTTAGCAATAAACACGCAGCACATTATATATGCCGTCTGTTTACCGCTAAATCCCCGCCATATTCCATATTTTCAGGGGCATTGCCCCGTTTAAACAGTATGAAAGCAGACCGCGCGTTGCGGTCTGCCCATTTTTAAATTACTTACGGATACCAAGCTTCTCAATAAGTGAACGATACTTATTGATGTCCTTCTTAGCAAGATACTGGAGAAGGTTCTTTCTGTGACCAACCATCTTAAGAAGACCTCTTCTTGAGTGGTGATCCTTCTTGTGGATCTTAAGGTGTTCGGTAAGCTCGTTGATTCTCTTGGTGAGAACTGCGATCTGTACCTCAGCTGAACCGGTATCGCCTTCGTGTGTTGCGTAGGCTTGCATTATAGCCTGCTTTTCTTCTTTAGTCATTTCTTTCACCTCTAAAAATATTTTCCAATCCCCGAGCAACAGGCCGGTGAATACACATAGTGCTTACCCCTGAAGCCCAGAAGGCGGAATTACCTTGATATTCTAACATAAAGCAATAAATTTGTAAAGTGCTTTTTTATATTTTTTCTCTTTTTTCGGCAAAAATGAGTTCAGAAATTTCTTTGTCAGAATTTATTTGTTCAAAGAGAAGATTTTTGTTGTCAAATTTAATTATATCCCT
Organism: Clostridia bacterium; assembly: GCA_017481115.1. Classification (GTDB taxonomy): domain Bacteria; phylum Bacillota; class Clostridia; order Oscillospirales; family Acutalibacteraceae; genus RGIG1913. Next base: position 4,207 of record JAFUPP010000045.1, read on the forward strand.
CAATCTCTTTAAAAAACCGACCTCAATGTATCTTCCGTAAAGGTCACCATCAAACCCAATAATATGGGTTTCACATACCGATACATCACTTTCAAATGTGGGTTGAGTGCCGAGATTTGTTACCGATGGATATATATCCTCACCTATTCTGGTGTATGTTGCATAGACCCCTTCTTTAGGAATGATAAGAGATGGAGAAGGTATGATATTTGCGGTGGCAAAACCAAAAGCGCTGCCGTCGTGACGACCACAGGAAACCGCTTCTCCAATCTCAAAATATCTTCCTAAAAGAGCATAAACCGTTTGACAATCGCCGACACTTAAAAGATCACGTATTTTTGTGGATGACACCGAAAGATTTTGTTCGGTATGCTCTTGGCAAACGTAAAGTGAAATGTTTGAAGCCTTGCAAAGCTCACCTAATTTCTTTACATCGCCCGACGCGCCCCTTCCAAAGCGGTAGTTGTATCCGCATACCAAAACCTTTGCATTGAAGCTTTCAATGAGTATATCTTTAAAAAATTCTTCGGGAGAAAGGTCTTTTACAAAATCAAAATCAAGTGTAAAAACCTGTTTAACGCCGGTCTTGAGTATAAGCTGTTCCTTTTTTGATAAACTGCAAAGCATTTTTGCTTTTTTTGGAGGAGCCGAAAAGGTAAGAGCCATAGTATTAAATTGTTTGTTGAATTCAGCGGCTTTTGAAAGTACACGAATATGCCCGGTATGAACACCGTCAAAGGTGCCAAGAGCAATAGCTGTTCCACCGTCAAAGCCGAAACCGTAGGCAGATGCCTGATCCATTTTATTCTCCTAAATCAAATAAGCATTTAATATTAATATTGTTTTTATCCGAAAATCCAAGTCCTAAAAGTTGGCCTTCTCTGTTTTTAACCCTTACAAAACCAATATACCCGTCATCTAATGGTGTTCTTGTAACGTCAAGAGCACCGCCGTTATAAAAGCGTATTGCTTGAGCGGGGGTAACATTTATTTGCGGATAACCCTTAAGAACGCTGTCTACAGGTAAAAGCATAGATGCTTCAAACCCGTTTCTGACCTTGTCAAGCTCAATGCAGTCGGATATATCAAACCCGTGAGATGTGGTTCTTCTTAATGAAGTCATAACACCCAGCGTATTGATAGCCTTTGCAATATCGTCTATAAGTGATCGTATATAAGTTCCGGAAGAACAAGAAACGGAAATGATACCCTCTTGTGTAGTTTCATCAAATTCAATAAGGGAAATTTCGTAAATGTTTATGGGTCTTGCTTCTCTTTTTACCTCAATTCCTTGACGGGCGAGTTTGTGCAGCTTTACCCCGTCTACCTTTAATGCCGAATACATAGGAGGTACCTGCATTATGCTACCCGTAAAATCAGGTAATACCCTTAAAACATCCTCTTTGGAAACCAAAACATCGGTAGTTTTGGTGGTCTGACCACAACGGTCCAAGGTATCGGTGGAGTACCCGAATTTAAAACCCGCAACGTATGTTTTGTCTGAATCGGGGAGCAGAGAGCATAACTTTGTAGCTCTACCCACAAGAACGGGCAAAACACCGGTAGCCATTGGATCAAGCGTTCCGGTGTGTCCTAATTTTTTGGTTCCCAAAGGCTTTCTCAGTGATGCCAAAACATCAAAAGAGGTAAACCCTTCGGGCTTGTCTATAAGCAAAATACCCTGCATCAGTCCTCACCGAGAACCTTTGCGATTACCTTCAAAAGCTCTTCCTTTGCTTCGTCAATGGGAAGATCAATGGTGCAACCGGCAGCCCTTACGTGACCGCCACCACCAAAATTTGCACAAATTTCAGATGCATCGGTAGGAGCTTTTGTGCGAACGGATATTCTGCATCCCGAATCGACCTGCTCTCTTATAAGAACGCCGACTTCAACGCCTTTTATCTGGCGGGGAAGTCCTGTAAGTCCGTCGAGCTCATCCTCTTTAGCACCGGTTTTTTCGAGCTCGTTTCGAAGTACCTTTGCAACACAGCATCTTCCGAAGAAATGATACTCCATATTCTTCATAATAAGCGATTCAAGAAGTACCCTTGATACCGTTTTTTCTTCAAACATACGATAGTTTATCTTTTCAAGATCAAAACCGTATTCCATAAGCTCTGCCGCTATTTTATGTGAACGGGGAGTGGTGTTTGAAAATTTAAAGCATCCTGTATCGGTAGAAATACCGGTGTAAAGACAGGCAGCAATATCCTTGTCAAACTCAACCTCCATTAGCTTTAAAAGATCATAGATGATCTCGCAGTTGGCTGCTGTATCACCGTCAACATAACGCAATGAAGCCACAACGTTGTTTGAATGATGATGATCAATGCAAATATCTATTCTGTCTGCAAGATGCTCGTATTTCTCACCTAAAAGCTGGGGATTGGCAATATCCACAGATATAATGTAATCCGGCTCAAAGATGATCTCATCCATTTTATCATAAAGAAAATCGAAGGAATCGGGAATCACATCAGAACAGACAACACGGGCATTTTTATCAAGTTTTCTGAGTGCCCTGCAAAGAGCAAATGCACTGCCTAAGGTATCACCGTCGGGATGGCGGTGAGTCAAAATGAGATAATTATCCTTTTGAAGTAATTCGGATGCAATATCCTTTAAAGGTGTTATATTATTCGTCATTATCCTTATTATCCTTAATCAGTTGTTCTAACTGTTTAGAAATTCTTGCACCGTAAGCAATCGAATCGCTGGCCTTGAATTTCAATTCGGGAACCTTTCTTATTTTAAGTCTTGAGCCGAGCTCTCTGCGAATAAAACCGGCGGCGGCCGAGAGTCCTTTCACGGCTTCAGTCGAAGCCTCCGGACCCTCAATGGCACTTACCGATACCTTAGCAAAAGAGAGATCGTTTGAAACCTCAAGATGAACGATGCTGAGCATCTTATCCTTAACTCTGGGGTCCTTAAGATCGCGAAAGATATCGCAAAGCTCACGTTTAATATCTTCGCTTATGCGATCGTTTCTGTATCCTGCCATAATTAGACCTCTTTATACTCTTCAATGATATAAGCCTCTAAAATGTCGCCTTCCTTGATATCATTAAACTTATCAAGACCGATACCGCACTCGTAACCCTGTGCGACCTCCTTGACGTCATCCTTAAAGCGCTTGAGTGATGAAATGGTGTCGTCGGCAACAATAATACCGTCACGAACTACCCTTATCTTACTCTGTCTTGTAACCTTACCGTCAATACAGTGACAACCTGCAATGGTACCGACCGAGCTGATCTTGTAAGTCTGTCTTACCTCAAGACGACCAAGATCTACCTCTCTGGTCTTGGGAGCAAGCATACCCTTCATAGCGGCTTCAACATCCTCAATGCAGTCGTAAATTATGCGGTACATCTGCATTGAAACACCGTCACGCTCTGCGTTTGCCTTTGCAACCGAGTCGGGACGTATATTAAAGCCTACGATAATTGCATTGGAAGCTGACGCAAGCATAACGTCACTTTCGTTTACTGCACCAACACCCGAGTGAATGACCTTAACTCTGACTTCGGCATTTGAAAGCTTTTCGAGTGACTGCTTGACAGCCTCGGCAGTACCCTGAACGTCTGCCTTAACAACAATTTTGAGCTCCTTCATTTCACCCGACTGCATCTGCTCAAAGAGATTGTCAAGTGTAACCTTGGTCTGTGCGTTAAACTTTTCTTCCTTAGCTTTGCTCTTTCTTTGTTCAACAAGCTCACGTGCAAGTCTTTCGTCGCTGACTGCATCGAATTCATCACCTGCTTCGGGAACCTCTGTAAGACCGGTGATTTCAACGGGAACAGCAGGACCGGCTTCCTTTACGGGTCTACCCTTATCGTCGGTCATAGCTCTGACACGACCGACCGTCATACCTGCAACGATAATGTCTCCTGTACGAAGTGTACCGCTCTTTACGAGCACTGATGCAACGGGACCGCGGCCCTTGTCAAGACGTGCTTCAATAACGTTACCCTTAGCTGCTCTGTCGGGGTTAGCCTTTAACTCCTGCATATCAGCAACGAGAATAATGTTTTCAAGAAGCTTGTCAATGTTCATACCTGTGAGAGCCGAAACGGGAACACAGATAACATCGCCGCCCCATTCTTCGGGAACAAGCTCATATTCGGTGAGCTGCTGCATGATTCTGTCAGGTGTAGCACCAAGCTTATCCATCTTGTTGATTGCAACGATTATCTGAACACCTGCAGCTTTTGCGTGGTTGATAGCCTCAATCGTTTGGGGCATAATTCCGTCGTCAGCAGCAACAACAAGAACGGCAATATCAGTGATCATTGCACCTCTTGCACGCATTGAAGTAAATGCGGCATGTCCCGGAGTATCAAGGAAGGTTACATCTCTGTCGCCAACCTTTACTCTGTAAGCACCGATGTGCTGGGTGATTCCACCGGCTTCTCCTGCAGTTACGTTTGTGTGACGAATTGCATCAAGAATGGAGGTTTTACCGTGGTCAACGTGTCCCATAACGACAACAACGGGATCACGGGGCTTGAGGTCCTCATCGTTGTCCTCGGTAATATCAAAGATTCTCTCTTCAATAGTAACAACAACCTCTTTTTCAACCTTTGCACCCATTTCAGTTGCAACGATCTCTGCGGTATCATAGTCGATGGTCTGTGAGATGGAAGCCATAACACCAAGCTTCATAAGCTCCTTGATAACCTCAGCTGCAGTCTTTTTCATCTTTGCAGCAAGATCGCCTACGGTAATCTCTTCAGGAACGGTTATTTTAATAGGAGTGTTCTTTATCTTTTCAAGCTGAATTCTTCTGAGCTTATCAGCCTCGGTATCCTTCTTGCGCTTTCTTGCATACTGCTGTGAACGCTGCTTGATCTTCTGCTTTGAAACAAAATGCTGATTCTCAAGCCTGTCAGGAGTGAGGTTGGTATATTTTTCGTTGTACTTTTCAAGATCGACGTTGTTGGAACGAGTATCGACCCTGCGAATTTCAGAGGGACCTCTGTTAGGAGCGTCGCCCTTAACCTTTTCCTTCTTGGTGAAGGGAGCAGGATTTGATACTGCCTTCTTAGGTTCAGCCTTCTTTTCTTCGGTCTTCTTAGGCTCGGGCTTTACTTCCTTTGCCTTTTTTTCTTCTTCTGCTGCCTTTGCCTGCATTTTAAGCATCTCGGCAATAGCGGCCTGCTGAGCAAGTTTCTTTTCTTTTTCAGCCTTTTTAGCATCTTCTCTAACTTTTCTTGCTTCTTCGCCCTTGGCAAAGTATGAATCAAAGCTTTCTACAGAATGCTCCCTTGTAAGATACTCAAAAACAACATCGAGCTCGTTTTCTTCAAGAGCAGTAGCAGCCTTTTTGCCGGAGAAATGCTTTGCAAGTATATCAAGAATTTCCTTATTTGAAACGCCGAAATCCTTGGCTACATCGGAAACCTTATATTTAATGATCATTCTGAATCCTCCTTGAGAGTAATAAGTAATTTGTTTACCGCTTGGGCAAAGCCTTGGTCGTTTATCGAAACACAACCTGTCTTTGTACCAACTGCGTTTGAGATCTCCTCCATAGAAAAGATCGATCTTTCGCAGTTTTTACCGTCTGCGGCAAAAGAAAGTTCCTTAAAGGTTTTAGGGGAAAGGTCAAAAGAGCAAACTATAAGATGAGACTTTCTTCTTAAAGCGGATTCTTTAACCGATTCAAAACCGGTAGAGAGCTTTCCGGCTCTTCTTGCCATTCCAAGCAGAGATAAAAGTTTAGTACGGTTATTGTTCATCCGTAAGCTCCTTTACCATCTGATCATAAACCTCATCGGGAATAACTGTTTCAAAAGCACGTTCAAAACGTCTGGCCTTTTGAGCCTTTTTTAAACAGTCAAGGCATCGGCAAACATAAGCACCTCTGCCGGATTTTTTGCCGGTAAGGTCAAGAGAAATTTCACCGTCGGGCGATTTAACCACCCTGACAAGCTCGGATTTCGGCTTGGCTTCACCGCAACCTGTGCAGGTGCGAAGGGGTATTTTTCTCTGTTTCATCTCTTACCTCCGAAAATTATTCTCCCAAATAACTGCTTTGAGGATGAATATCTATTTTCCAGCCCGTAAGCTTTGCAGCAAGACGGGCATTTTGACCCTTGTTACCGATAGCAAGTGATAACTGACTGTCAGGAACGATTGCCTCGCAGGATTTTGAACCGTCCTCGCTGACTAAAATACTGACAACGTCAGCGGGGGAGAGTGCTGCGGAAATGTACTCAACTGGATCGTCACTGTATTTTACGACATCGATCTTCTCTCCGCCAAGCTCATCAACGATCTTGTTGATTCTTGCACCCTTAGGACCGATACAAGCACCGACTGCATCAACATTTTCGTCCTTAGACCAAACCGCAATCTTGGTTCTTGAACCTGCCTCTCTTGATACCGACTTAACCTCAACGGTTCCGTCGTAAATTTCGGGAACCTCAATTTCAAGAAGTCTTTTAACAAGACCCGGATGTGTACGGCTGATTCTTACCTTGGGACCCTTGTCAGTGTCGCCGACATCAACAATGTATACCTTAATATGCTCACCCGAAAGAAGAATCTCACCGGGAACCTGCTCGATCTTGGGAAGAATGGTTTCGCTCTTGCCTATTTCAAGAATAGCATTGCCGGTCTTGGGATCGATCTTTGAAACTACCGCAGAAACAAGCTCCTGATTTCTCTGCTGGAACTCCGAAAGAGTCTGAGAACGCTCAACGTCGCGGATTCCCTGACGGATAACATGCTTTGCGGTCTGTGCTGCAATTCTGCCAAAATCCTTTGTATCTAACTTAATGTCAATGGTGTTTCCGACCTTGACACCGCGTTTTCTGATCTTGAGAGCATCCTCAAGAAGTATATCGGTGTCTTCGTCTTCAATAACCTCAACAATGTTCTTTCTTACATAAACCTGGAAGGTACGTGTCTCAATGTCAATGTCACAAAAAACAATGTCCTTTGAGTTGTAATCCTTCTTAATTGAGGTAACTATTGCACCGGCAATCTTCTCTGCAATGTCCTTAGAGGGAATGCCTCTCTCTTTTTCCATAAGTGCAAGTGCCTCAAAAAATTCGTTGTTATTCATTTTCCTTCATTCCTCCGATTGTAAATAAATCTTCATCATAAAGCCTGATAAAAGCTGTTTCTGATTTTTTAAATATTATCTGACCCTCATCGGTTTCAAGGGTAGAAACACCATTATTGTAGGATAAAAGCGTTCCGATAAACTCCCTTTCACCGTTTTCTTTGGGTCTTATAAACTTAACCTTGATCTTTTTACCCAACATCTTCATAAAATGCTCGGGACGGGAAATATCCCTTTCAGGACCTGTAGACTGTACCTCTAATGTATATGCACACGAAACAATGTCAGCATCATCAAGAGGCTTATCAATAGCACGTGACAGATTCTCACAGTCAATAATATTGATGCCTTCGGGCTTATCAATAATAAACCGAAGCACCATGTTTGATCCTTCCTTAACAAACTGAACGTCCCATATATCAAGACCTAATTCGTCTGCAAAGGGCTTGGCAAGCTTAAACGCCGCTGCCGCAGTGTTCATTGAAGCCAAAATATCAACTCCTTTAAACTTTTCCATAATGACAGGAGAGCGGGTCAAAACCCACTCTCCTTTAAACACACTATTTACTGTTAACGATATTACCATAATATCTCAAAAAATGCAAGTCTTTTTTAAAAATTTACTCTTCCATCTGTTTTCCTAAAAACGATGCCGCCACCTTTGCCAGATTGCAGTCGCTTTCACTCGGCACAGCACCCGTCTCGGGAGTAAGCATACATATAACACCCACAACGTCACCTGCTGATATAATAGGTACTATCACACTTGCGGTATGGATGATTCCCTCAAGCGGATGAATATTCTTGTTTTCACCCGGCTTTGCAAAGTAACTCTTCCTATCCTCTAAAATTTCCTCAAGCTCAGCGGATAAACGTCTCTCAAGCACCTCTCGCTTTGAAATGCCGCTTGCTGCAATACAGTGATCCTTGTCACAGATAATTACCGATAGGGAAGTGCCGTTTGATAAAACATCTGCATACTGCGTTGCAAAGGGAGCAAGCTCCCCAATGGGCGAATACTTTTTAAATATGACCTCACCCTCAGTGGATGTGTATATCTCAAGCGGATCACCCTCCCTCAGCCTCATAGTACGCCTTATCTCCTTCGGAATAACGATCCTCCCCAGATCATCTATTCTTCTCACAATTCCTGTTGCTTTCATATATAAATTCTCCTTTAATTTCAAATCGTGATACTATTATTTGTGATTAAAGGGGATTTATACTTGCTCTTTTGCATTTTGCGATGTCGTATATATTTTACATTTTGTCAAATATACTTGACACGGTGTTATGGTTTTGGTAAAATAAACATGTAATATTTTGAAAGGAGATGATAACGGTGACAGAAAATCGAAAAATTATAGTTGCTAGAGCTGAACTGGCTCTAACTCAAAAAGATTTAGCAAACGCCGTTGGTGTCTCCCGACAAACAATAGTCAGCATAGAAAAAGGTGGGGGTAATCCCTCGCTTGACCTATGCAAAAAAATTTGTAAAGAACTAAACAAAACCTTGGATGAATTATTTGGGGAGGAACAATAAAATGGCACGAACAAGTGAAGAAACAACAAAAGGATTAACCGCCGACACATTAAAAGAGATTGTTGATTACCCATCAAACCAAAACATTAAAGTCGATGGTATTACTTGGTTTAAAGAAGACAGTTACAAAGGAACAGATTACGACTGGCTTTCTGCAATTTTTGAAAAAGCAAGCAAAAAGCAAAATATGGAGAACAAAGTTACTCCTGATTTTATGGTTGTTAAAGATGATTCTAATATTATTGTAGTAATTGAATGCAAAGCAAAG
>JAFUPP010000046.1 GCA_017481115.1 Clostridia bacterium
AGATATTGATAAAATGCCGCATTTGCTTATTGCCGGTGCAACGGGTAGCGGTAAATCGGTTTGTATCAATGCACTTATTACAAGCTTGCTTTTCAAGGCTTCGCCCGATGAAGTAAAGTTTGTAATGATAGACCCCAAGCAGATAGAACTTGCCGCATATAACGGTATACCGCATCTTCTCGTTCCTGTTGTTACGGATGTACGAAAGGCGGCGGGTGCGCTAAACTGGGCGGTAAACGAAATGCAAAAGCGTTACAACTTGTTTGGAGAGGTCGGTGCAAAGAAGCTCAGCGAGTATAACCGTATGGCAAACGAAACGGGTGAATTTAATCCGCTTCCTCAGATAGTAATTATCATTGATGAGCTTGCTGAACTTATGATGGTAGCCCCAAGAGATGTCGAAGATTACATATGCCGGCTTGCACAGCTTGCACGTGCGGCAGGTATGCACCTCGTAATTGCAACTCAGCGTCCCTCTGTCGATGTTATTACCGGTCTTATCAAGGCAAACGTTCCCTCAAGAATAGCCTTTGCCGTTGCTAACCAGTTCGACTCAAGAACCATAATCGACCAGAGTGGTGCCGAAAAGCTTCTGGGATACGGTGATATGCTCTTTTACCCGGTAGGTGCCAATAAACCCGTTCGTGTTCAGGGTTGTTACGCTACCGATGATGAAATCAATTCGGTAATTAAGTTTATCAAGGAAAACGCCAATGCCGAGTATAATGAGGACGTCCAAAGCGAGATTGAAAAACTTGCTGTTAAGGAGAAAAAGGGAGCATCTGCCGAAACTAATGAGTCGGTTGAGGTTTCGGGTGATGAGGATCTTGTTGTTGCCGCAGCAGGTGTTGTAATTGAAGCAGGTATTGCATCAACATCCCTTCTTCAGCGTAAATTAAAACTTGGATATGCAAGAGCCGCCCGAATAATTGACGAGCTTGAAGAACGCGGAATTATAGGTCCTTTTGAGGGTAGTAAGCCCAGAAAAGTGCTTATGAGCCGAGAAACCTGGCTTGAGATGAAAAATCAGCAACAATAATTTCCGTTTTTTGTAAATTTCTATTGATTTAAGCGGAATAATATATTAAAATAATATCTAGTTTTAAAATAAAAATCGGAGGAATGAAAAATGACTTCACTTAACAAAATGACAGTAGAAGATCTCAACGTAAAGGGCAAAAGAGTTCTTGTTCGTTGCGACTTCAATGTTCCTATGAAGGATGGCGAGATGGCAAACGATAAGAGAATCGTCGGCGCACTCCCCACCATCAAGTATCTTCTTGAAAACGGCGCAAAGGTAATTCTTTGTTCACACATGGGTAAGCCCCACGCGATATTTACCGAAGGCTTTGGCCTTACCAAAAAGGAGAAGGCAAAGGTAGAGGCTCTTCCCGCAGATCAGCAGGAGGCAGCAAAGGCAGAGTTTATCGCAAAGGCAAAGGCAGAGGATCCCAAGAAGTTCACCTTAAAGCCTGTTGCAGACAGACTTAATGAGTATCTTGGCGGCGTAGTAACATTTGCAAGTGACATTCTCGGTGAGGATGCAAAGGCAAAGGTTGCAGCACTTGAAGAGGGTAAAGCAGTCCTTCTTGAAAATGTTCGTTTTGATGCACGTGAGACCAAGAACGATCCCGCAATGGCAAAGGAACTTGCATCATTTGCAGATCTTTACGTAAACGATGCATTCGGCACAGCTCACAGAGCACACGCAACAACTGCAGGTGTTGCAGATTATATCCCCGCAGCTTGCGGTTACCTCATCCAGAAGGAAATTGAGATTATGGGCAAGGCTCTTGAGGATCCCGTCAGACCCTTTATTTCAATCCTTGGCGGTGCAAAGGTATCTGATAAGATCGGTGTTATCCGTAATCTTATCAAGAAGGTTGACATCATCATCATCGGCGGTGGTATGGCTTATACCTTCCTTAAGGCAAAGGGCTGTGAGATCGGTTGCTCACTTTGTGAGGATGATAAGATTGAACTTGCAAAGGAACTTATCCAGGAAGCAAGAGACAATAATGTTGCAATGATCTTCCCCGTAGATAATGTAATCGGTAAGGAATATAAGGAGGATACCGAATTCCTTCGTGTGTATTCCGATTCCATTCCTGATGGTTGGATGGGTCTTGACATCGGCTCAAAGACTCAGGAGCTCTTTGCAAAGACCATCAAGGGTGCAGGTACTGTTATTTGGAACGGACCTATGGGTGTTTCAGAGTGGAAAAACTTTGAAGGCGGCACAGTAGCGGTTGCAAAGGCAGTTGCAGAAAGCGGTGCTATTTCAATCATCGGCGGCGGCGACAGCGCAGCGGCAGTTGAAAAGCTCGGTTTTGCAGACAAGATGACACACATTTCGACCGGCGGCGGTGCTTCACTCGAATTCCTTGAGGGTAAGGAACTTCCCGGTATAGCAGCACTCAATAATAAATAAGAATGATTTACAGCGGTGGGAGATCCTGCCGCTGTATGAATGTATATGGAGGAATAAAAATGAAAAAGGAAGTACGTTCAGCAGTTATCGCAGGTAACTGGAAGATGAATAAGACACCCGCAGAAACAACACAGCTTATAAATGAAATGAAACCTCTTGTAAAGGATGCAGACTGCAAGGTAGTTCTTTGTGTTCCTTTTGTGGATATTGATGCCGCAGTAAAGGCTGCAGAGGGCTCAAATATTGAAATCGGTGCAGAAAACTGTCACTTCAAGTCAAGCGGTGCATATACAGGTGAAGTATCGGCAGAAATGCTTGTAGCTTGCGGTGTTAAGTATGTTGTAATCGGACACAGTGAGCGCAGACAGTATTTTGGTGAGACAGACCAGACAGTAAACCTTCGCACAAAGGCAGCACTTGATGCAGGTCTTACCGCAATAGTTTGCGTAGGTGAAACACTTGAGCAAAGAGAACTCGGATACACCGAAACCCTTTTGAAGTTCCAGACCAAAATGGCACTTACAAATGTATCGGCAGAGCAGCTTAAAAACGTTATTATCGCTTATGAGCCGGTTTGGGCAATCGGTACAGGTGTTACCGCAACCGCTGAGCAGGCAGACGAGGGTAACGGATATGTTCGTGCCGCTATCGCAGAAGCATACGGTGCAGATGTTGCAGAGACCGTTACCGTTCAGTACGGCGGATCAATGAATGCAAAAAATGCAGACGAGCTTCTCTCAATGGTTAATGTAGACGGCGGACTTATCGGCGGTGCATCACTTAAGGCAGAAGATTTCAGCGTAATCGTAAAGGCTGCAAGTAAATAAGAGGTAAAAAATGAAAAAACCTGTTGTTTTATGTATAATGGATGGTTTCGGAATCCGCGAAACCGAAAATGGCAATGCAATCGCATTTGCAAAAACCCCTAATCTTGATAAGCTTTTTGCAGAAAACCCCTTCACTACCATCGGTGCATCGGGACTTGATGTAGGTCTTCCTGACGGTCAGATGGGCAATAGTGAGGTAGGACATACCAATATCGGTGCAGGCAGAGTAGTTTATCAAATGCTCGTAAAGATCTCAAAATCCATAAAGGACGGAGATTTTTATAATATCGAATGCCTTAAGGATGCTATGGAAAACTGCAAGAAGCAGAACAGCGCCCTTCATCTTATCGGTCTCTTGTCAGACGGCGGTGTTCATAGTCATATAGAGCATCTTTTCGGACTTCTCGAAATGGCAAAGAAAAACGGTCTTACAAAGGTTTTCGTACACTGCCTTATGGACGGACGTGATGTTTCCACGACATCGGGTGTTGGCTTTATAAAGGATCTTCAGAATAAAATGGCAGAGATCGGCGTAGGTAAAATCGCTACAATTATGGGTAGATACTACGCTATGGACCGTGATTTTGCTTGGGATCGAGTCGAAAAGGCATATGCAGCTATGGTGTACGGTGAGGGTAATCAGAATACCGATGCCGTAGATACTATGGAAAAATCCTATGCCGCAGATGTTACCGATGAATTTATTATTCCTACCGTTGTCGATAAGGAGGGTATGATTAAGGCAAACGATTCTATAGTTTCCTTCAACTTCCGTCCCGACAGAGCAAGACAGTTCACCCGCACCTTTGTTGACGAGGCATTTGACGGATTTGAGCGTAAAAACGGTTATTTCCCCGTAAAGTATGTCTGTATGACACAGTACGATGAAACTATGCCCAACGTGTCGGTAGCATTCCCGCCCGAAGAGCTTACAATGACATTTGGTGAGTATCTTGCAAAGGCGGGTAAGACCCAGCTTAGAATTGCAGAAACCCAAAAGTATGCACACGTAACCTTCTTCTTTAACGGTGGCGAGGAAAAGACCTTTGAGGGTGAGGATAGAGTGCTTATTCAGTCACCCGATGTTCCTACCTTCGACCTTCAACCTGAAATGAGCGCATATCCTGTATGCGACGCAGTCTGCGAAAAGATACTTTCAGGCAATTACGATGCAATAGTTCTTAACTTTGCAAACTGTGATATGGTAGGACACACAGGTATTTTTGAAGCAGCAGTAAAGGCTGTTGAAGCGGTTGATGAATGTGTTGGCAAAGTAGTGGATGCAACCCTTAAAATGAGCGGTTCGGTCATCATTACCGCAGATCACGGTAATGCAGATATTATGGTGGATGACGAGGGTAATCCCTTTACTCCTCATACCACAAACCCCGTTCCTTTCTGTGTTGTAGGTTATCCCTGTGAGCTTCGTGAAGGCGGAAGACTTGCAGATATTGCCCCCTCAATGCTTAAAATTATGGGTCTTGAACAACCCCTCGAAATGACCGGTGAAAGCCTTATAAAATAAGTAATTATTTATTAATCCCGACGAAAACCGTCGGGATTGTTTTTTATCAATAATAGTTACAAAACTGTAACCTTTTTCTTGAATCTTACCATTGTAAAGCAAAAAATATATTATTATAATGTAGACAAAAGGAGGGGTTATAATGAAGAAATTAGTGATATTTATGTTGGTAGGTATTTTAATACTGACAGGCTGCTCATCTGCCAATGAAATCGAAATCCGTACAAATGACGATACAAAAAGTGCCGTTTCCTCAACAGATGTTTCGAGTGAAGAAACACCAAACTGGCCAAAGGCAAAAGAATCCGATATATATAAGGTAGAGGTTGTAGCCGAAAATCTTGATATAGGCTATGTTTTTTGCGATTTTACTGAAGACGGATACGCAATAGTAGAAAAAGATAGGGACAATCCTGAGAGCTTGTGTGCATATATGGATACAAACGGTAAAATTTTAGGTAAAGGTTTTGTATATAAGGATGCATACCCCTTTGATGAAAAATCGGGTTTAGCCTACGTTGTTTTATCTGATGAAACACAGGCATATATTGACAAAAATTTTGAGGTCGTCTTAAAAGAAACAGATATTAATACTAAAGGAATCAAATATGATGAAATTTTATTGGAATCTTTTACTGAGGGCTATGCTGTTGTTCATCTTAAAAGCGAAGATAAAAGCTATTACGGAATAATAAATTCAAAGGGTAAATTGACCGCTAAATTTAATGAGTACTATTACTCAACTAATTATGACGGAACGTTTTCTAAGACAAAATATTTTGATGATATTAATGAGGGCTTTGTTAAAGAGATAGTTGATGAACGTGGCAACACTATTACCAAGTTAGCACCCGGCGAAGAGTATTTATATTGCGGTAGCGGTTTTAGATTTTATGCATTTGAAAACGAAAACCATGATATGGTTATGGGTCTTTTGGATGAGAAATTCAATAAAATATCAGATAAAGTTTATTATTATCAACCTTATCTTTATACAACAAGTGATCTGGTCTGTGTTGAAAGATATGATACCGATGAGATTGTTTTTATAAATTCTAAAGGTGAAGAAAAGCTAAAAATAGACGGTATAACAAGTGCAAGTGTAAGCGGAAAAGTAATATCTGTATTGAAGGATAAATATGATTATATATATGATATGAACGGTAAACAAACTTCATTTCGCGGATATGATTCTGTTTATGGTGATATAAATAATGAGTATTGTATTGTAACAGATAATGATTATGATATGATAGTTGATGTATATGGTAATATCATTTATCAAGGTGATTCCGAAAGCCTGGGACCGGTTGTAACTGAGGAATCACGGGGTAGTGGATGTTTCTTTGTAAATACAAAAGACGGTTATGATCTTATCAAGGTAGTCAAAAAGTAAAATTAAAAACGGTATTCGAATGCATCGTACCCTTAAGGACAATAACTTAAAGGTACGAGCATTGCAGGGCAAGAGAATTGAGAGAAGTTTCGGCTTCTCTCTTTTTTCTTGCCCTTTTTCTGCTTTATGCGGTACATTCGACTATCTAACCGCCTTTGGGTACAATTATGGTAAAAAAACAAAGGAGGTAACAATATGGGAAAATTCATAGAAGAATTTTATTACGGCAACATCGATCCGCAGGCACGAAGCACCAAGCAAAACAAAACCGTGCAAAAGCAAATGGAAGTGCTGATGCTTAACGAGGAATTTCTGACGGAGC
>JAFUPP010000003.1 GCA_017481115.1 Clostridia bacterium
AAGATTTCCGTAGAAAAATTCTTCAATAAAGTTTGCCATTGTGTAATCCTCCGTTATGAATTGAATTATCCTTACAATTCAATCATTCTGGCTGACTACAAAAGCCGAAGGGAGACAACTTCCTTACGAAGTGTCTCCCTTATGCGATGCTTTATTTTTTGGTTGCGGAGGTGGGATTTTCGTGCTTCGCACCCCACTCCTCGAAATAGTCGTCTCGGTTCGTCGGTTACTCCTCCCGACACTCCTTTTCTCGTCCCATCTCGCACTCCCTGCTTCACCCACCGGGTGCGGTCGTGCTCAATGCCCACGATCTCCGGGAACCCGGAGGTCCGATGTTTAAACCCATATTCGTAAATAAAAAATAGCAGCCGACGAATGTCGACTGCTGTTTTTTGGTTGCGGAGGTGGGATTTGAACCTCACGACCTCCGGGTTATGAGCCCGACGAGCTACCAGGCTGCTCTACTCCGCGATATTGCCCTTTCGGTAGAGTTATTATACATCATTACTTTCGGTTTTGCAAGTGGTATTTTAAAATTTCTTTAGTTTTGTCATTTAAAATAAATATTTTGCTTCTTTTTTGTGCAGGTTCAACAATTTGCTTTTTACATTTTTTGTTCTTTTGACAGTTTTCAACAAAAAAATTTCTATTTTTTTACTCTTTTCTATTGAAGTTTCGGTTTTGCTTTGGTAATATATTAGTATACTTGTTATTGGTATGTTATTTTGCAAATATTATGAAAATCAGGTGATATGATGAAACAGCAAAAGGAATGTGTAGCAATGCTGCTTGCAGGCGGTCAGGGTAGCCGTCTGGGCGTTCTCACAAAGAACATTGCAAAACCTGCAGTTCCCTTCGGCGGAAAATACAGAATCATCGACTTTCCGCTTTCCAACTGCACCAACTCCGGTATTGATACTGTAGGTGTTTTAACACAGTATCAGCCCTTGGAGCTGAATGACTATATCGGTTCGGGTCAGACCTGGGATCTTGACAGACTTTCAGGTGGTGTCCACGTGCTTCCTCCCTACCAGGCAATCAGCGGTGCTGACTGGTACAAGGGCACAGCTAATGCTATTTATCAGAATCTGCATTTTATTGAAAGATACGATCCCAAATACGTACTTATTCTTTCGGGTGACCACATATATAAGATGGACTACAATAAGATGCTTGACTTCCATAAGGAAAGAGAGGCAGACTGTACCATTGCGGTATTAAATGTACCTCTTGAGGAAGCAAGCAGATTCGGTATTATGAACACCAAGGAAGACGGCACCATCTACGAATTTGAGGAAAAACCCGCAAAGCCCAAATCGACCAAGGCTTCAATGGGTATATATATTTTTAGCTGGGATAAGTTAAGGAAGTATCTCACAGAGGATGAGAAGGATCCCAACTCTAAAAACGACTTCGGCAAAAACATAATACCCAATATGCTTAATGCCGGTGAAAATATGGTAGCTTACGAATTTGAAGGATACTGGAAGGATGTCGGAACCATCGAATCACTCTGGGATGCAAACCTTGATCTTTTGAATCCCTCCATAGGTCTTGATCTCAGCGACAGATCCTGGAGAATTTACGGCAAGAACCGTATTATGCCTCCGCATTTTGTAGGATCGAAGGCAAAGGTTGAGAATTCACTTATAACCGACGGTTGTAAGGTAATGGGTACGGTTGATTCGTCGGTACTGTTCTCGGGTGTAACCGTTGAAGAGAATGCTTTGGTTGAATACTCGGTTGTTATGCCCGGTGCTGTTATCAAAAAGGGCGCTCACGTAAAATACGCCATCGTTGCAGAAAACTCGGTCATCGGCGAAAAGGCTGTCATCGGCAACTCTCCCGAGGAGCTTAACGATGAGGATTGGGGCGTTGCGGTAGTCGGTAACGACGTTACCATCAAGCCCGGTGCAACGGTTCGTGCAAAAGAAATGATTGAAGGAGGAGCAAACTGATGAGAAACGATATTTTAGGAATTGTTTTTTCAAACATTAATGATTCTCTTCTTCCTCAGCTTACCGAGGAAAGATGTTTAGGCTCTGTTCCTTTTGGCGGCAGATACCGTCTTGTGGATTTTGCCCTTTCAAATCTGGTTTCGGCCGGTGTTTCAAATGTAGGAATCATAACCCGCAGCAACTACCGTTCACTTATGGATCATATCAAGAGCGGTAAGCAGTGGGATCTTGCCAGAAAAGAGGGCGGTGTTTTCTTCATCTCCCCCTATGCATTCGGTAACGGAGTTTATCAGAACAGACTTGAAGCCCTTATGGGTGCCGAGGGATATATTCGTTCTGCAAATAAAAAATACGTAGTATTTACCGACTGTAACTATGTTTGCAACATTAACATTGAAGAGCTTGTTGATTTCCACGAGCAAAGCGGTGCCAACATCACTTTTGCATATACATCCGGTGAGTGTCCCGACACCAATCACGGAAAGCTTGCATTTACAAAAATCGCCTCTGACGGAAAGGTTGAGGAGATGCAGCTTCTTTCAAAGGGCGATGTAGCAGATCATTCCATTAATGTTTTCGTTGCAAGTACCGAATTTATTCTTGCTACCCTCTCACACGCAAAGAGCCACGCTCTTACAAGCATTGAGCGTGACGTTATTATGAGAAATGCAGACAAAATGTCGGTTTACGGATACAAGGTAAAATCACAGGTACTCAACATCGACTCGGTTATGTCATACTTCGATGCTAGTATGCAATTATTAAAGCCCGGCACTCAAAATGACATTTTCGGCTATGATCATCCCGTTCTTACAAAGGTACGTGATGAAATGCCCGCAAAATACGGAATGAACGCAAAGGTTAAAAATTCACTTATTGCAGATGGTTGTATCATTGAGGGCGAGGTTGAAAACTGTATTTTATTCAGAGAGGTAAAGGTTGCCGCAGAAACTAAGATTTCAAACTGCATAGTAATGCAGGGCAGTGAAATAGACAAGAATGTTAATCTTGCTTACTGCATCATTGATAAAAACTGCAGTATAAGTCAGGCTCCCTTCCTTAATGGTTCACCCAGCTATCCCCTTTACATCAAAAAAGGCAGTACCATTTAATAGGAGATAAAAATGAAGGTTTTATTTGTAACTAGCGAGGCTTATCCCTTTGCTATGAGCGGCGGTCTGGCGGACGTCAGCGGCGCTTTACCCAAGGCTCTCAAAAAAAGAGTCGTAGGCTGCAGGGTGGTTATGCCCCTTTATGACACCGTTTCGGATTCACTTAAAGACAAAATGAAGTTTCTCTTCTCATACACCGTACCTGTCTCCTGGAGAAGACAGTACTGCGGTGTGTTTGAGGCAAAGTTTGACGGTGTAACATATTATCTTTTGGATAATCAGTATTATTTCAAGCGCGGTTCCCTTTACGGTCACTATGATGATGCTGAGAGATTTGCATTCTTTTCAAGAGCAGCCATTGATCTACTAAAGCTCATTGATTTTCAGCCTGACGTTATACACTGTAACGATTGGCAGAGTGCTCTCGTTCCTGTATATATGGATCTTTACTATAAACCGTACGATCCTTTTTACAGTGGCATCAAAACACTTCTCACCATTCATAATATTCAGTATCAGGGCATCTACAGTGAGGACATTTTAGAGGATGTCTTTGGTATTAGCCGTGAGCGTATGGATATTATGGGATATGAGGGATGTGTCAATCTTTTAAAGGCGGGTATTGAAACTGCGGATAGAATATCGACCGTATCTCCAACCTATTCAAGAGAGATCCTTACCCCCGATTACGCACATGGACTTGACGGTATTTTACGCGCAAGGGAGTATAAGCTGTCCGGTATCGTAAACGGTATTGATACAGAGGTATACGATCCTTCTACCGACTCGAACATCGAGAAAAACTATTCGGTGGATTCCTTTGATGACAAAAAGATCAACAAGCTTGCTCTTCAAAAGGAAATGGGTCTTCCCGAAAGGGCTGAGGTCCCTGTTATTTCTATGGTTACAAGACTCGTTTCTCATAAGGGTCTTGATATTGTGAAGTATGCTATTGAGGACGTTTTACAGCGTGATGTTCAGCTGGTAATACTCGGAAGCGGTGATTTTGAGTATGAAAGCTTTTTCAGATACCTTAAGGGTAAGTATCCCGAAAAGGTTGGTCTAAAAATCGGATTTATTCCTGCACTTGCCAGAAAAATTTATGCAGGAAGTGATATCTTCCTGATGCCCAGTCTTTCAGAGCCCTGCGGTCTTTCTCAGATGATCGCCCTCAGGTACGGCACAGTTCCAATCACGAGAGAGACGGGTGGCCTTAAGGATACCGTTATTGACAGTATGAACGGCAAGGGCAACGGATTCACCTTTGCAAACTATAACGGTGATGATCTCAGATTTACCATTCACCGCAGTATAGATGCTTATGCCGATAAAGATGGATGGAAGATTCTCGCCAAGCGTTGTATGGAGTGTGATAACTCCTGGGCAAAATCTGCATCCGATTATATCAAACTGTATAAATCTATGAAATAACTTTTAAACCGCACACGTTGTGTGCGGTTTTTATATTGCTTTTACCAATCATTGCAAAAATCAATGGTTTACATAATTTTTTACAGTATTATTTTAATACATAAAGTAATCAACACTTTCAACAGAGTTTTCAACATAGGTATATCCCTTGTCGCACAACGGTTTCCATAATTTTCCACAAAAATTACCACCCCTTGCAAACGTGATAAGGGTTGAAAACAATCTCTCGGTTTTGGTTTACATAATTCTTTGTCAATACCCTTTTTGATATAAAAAATTAACTATATGTAATAAATTTGTAAAAACCGTCGGAAAAGTCAGTATTTAAGCCGTTTTTGTAAAACAGAAATTTTTTCTGTTGCAATTATATGCACTTTAGTGTATTATTAGGTTGCAGTTTGTAATATCCTTTGATACGGCTGTAATTTTAAAAGACGGTGATGAAAAATGAATAAAAAATCGGTCCTTTATCTTTTGTTGGAGCTTGTAATTTTGATTATATTCAACATATTCTTTTATATGTTCGGATGTGCTGATTACGAAGCATCAACCTGGATATCATATGTATTTATCCATCTGAGCTTTGGTATGATGGCCGCTACCCCATACTTTACACGCAAAAACAATTCGGGTACTATCTTTGGCTTTTCTCTTTCTTCGGTTTCGGCAGCATACTTCTTTGTAGAATTTGCAATCGGTCTTATATTCATATTCCTCAATGCAGATAAGGTAAAGGTTCCCATAATTATTCAGATCGTTCTTGCCGGAATATACGGAATCATCCTGCTTTTATACCTTATCAAGAGCGAAAAGACCGATGATAAGCATAAAAAGATCTCTGAAGAGATGAACTATATGAGAACCGCCGCAAACAAGGTGAAGACTCATTTCGACAAAGCAGAGGATAACAAGCTTAACAAGCAGCTTAAAAAGGTTTATGAAGAGCTTATCGAGAGTCCTTCAAGAAGCCACAAGAGTGTAAAGTATCTTGAGGTTGAAATTCTTTCAAAGGCTTATCTTATTGATAACACCATTGACACACTTGACGTTGATAAGGCGATAGATGTTACCAAGGATATGCTTTCACTTATAAAGGACAGAAATAAAGCGTTAGATGACATAGACTAAAAAAACACCCCAACATGATGTGTTGGGGTGTTTTATATCGTGGCGAAGCCACACCGAACTTATAAATATTACGTTTTACTTATTACTTAAAAAATCCCGTTCTTTTACGAGAACGGGATTTTTGGAGCGGATTACGAGGCTCGAACTCGCTACCTCCACCTTGGCAAGGTGGCGATCTACCATATGAGCTAAATCCGCATATTGCCCGCATATTATATAACACACGGGACAAATTGTCAAGTGTTTTTAAATTAATTCTGTATTCTCTACCAGCCTTAAGGACATCCTCTCGCCCCTTCTTGCAACGTTTGCAAGCGCTTCAAAGGTATTGGGATATTTATCAACAAGCATATTTTCGTCAAAATCAGGTGATTCTTCACACTCTCTGAGTGCCATCAACAGCTTTGCCTTTGCCAACGCTTCTGCACTGCTGAGTATTGCACTCGTAACGGCGGAATCCTGACAAAACAGTCTTTCGCGATCGTTCGAAAAGCCGCTTATCATATTTATAAGCTTACTGACCTCGATCTGAAACAGTTCCTTCACCGAGCCTACTACATTTTCATCTCTAAGGTCTACCACCCTATCAATTACGATCTGCATAGCATTCATTACATCAATAAAGTCTTCATCCTCATCCAAAAAGAGTGTGCCGAACTTTGAATTGCTGCGACCCAATATGTAGTCGGTGGAAACACCGTAGTAGTTTGCTATCTTTACCAAAAACTCAAGGCCGCACTCTCTTATTCCTCTTTCATAATGGGAAAGAAGTGCCTGTGAAACTCCAAGATCCATCGCAACCAATTTCTGTGAAAGCTTAAGATCTTTTCTTAAAGAGCGTAAACGCTCTGAAAACTCATACATATAATCTTCCTAACATTGTTTTTTTACAGTCAAAAAAACAGCCGTTATAATAACGGTCTGTGCTAAATCTATTACGTTTTGTATTATTATAAATCATAAAAACGTGTTTGTAAAGCCGTTTTGTTTATTTTTTTCGCAAAATTTTACAAAACGCAATATTTTGTATATAATCAGCGCTAAAACACCATATAGGGTATACTGTCAATTTTTGTTTTTAAGCATAATATAACCACAGAGGGCAAAGCTGTAAAAAGCTTTGCGACGGCAAAGCCTTGAACATTTGCAGCCGCAGTCCTCTTTTATATAAAAAAGCAGGGGTAATCCCCTGCTTTTTATATTTTCAAAAGCTTTATAGCATTTTCGCCCATAATCTGTCTTTTTTCCTGCTCGGTAAAATCCATATCACGTAATGCAGTTGCAAGTTTTACCTGATCGCTCCAGGGAGAATCGGAACCAAACAGTATTTTATCGGTTCCGTGCTCACGGCAAAGAGATATTATAAGATTCGGATCTGCTCGGTCAATAATGAAGGACAGATCGAAGTAGACAGGCAGACCCACAAGATGTTTACGTACCTCATCGGGCTTATCTATACCCGCAAGATGTGCAAGGACTATCTGAGGTTGAACATCTGTATTACCTTCATAAACCTTGTTTATAAGCTTCGCCGCACGGTCTGCGGGACAATGCACCGGATCGGGCAGGCCGAAATCTATACCCGCATGAAAGGATACGATAAGTCCGGACTCTACAGCATATTTTACTATTTTTACATATTTGGGATCATCAACAAAGGTAGCCTGAAAATCGGGGTGAAGCTTTATACCCTTGATACCCGACTCCTTTACCCTGTCAAGCTTTCCGTATATATCCTCATCATCAGGATGAATACCTGCAAAGCTGATAACACGTTTACCGTTATCGTTTACATATTTTGCGAACTCCAGCATATGATCAAACTGACCGGCTCTTGTTGCAACGGGAAGCACCACCGAAAGATCTACGCCCGCCTTTTCACAGCTTTGCTCAAGACCCTTTAGCGTTCCATCTGTCGAAGCGGTAAGCTCTGGGGTGTTTTTCAGAACGTTTTGTAGTGCCCTTTCGGCTATTTTTTCGGGAAATATATGTGTATGAAAATCTACCGTCATTTTATCAGGTCCTTTCACGCTTATTATATCACTTTTACCCATATATTACAATTAATTTATAAAAACAGTTGAAAACGACCTCTTTTTAAAGTATAATAATTTGTTGTAATATATAATGAAAACAGGTGACAAAATGGCCGATATGAACAAAATGGTAAACGAAATAACCTCGATGGATGAGGATTTTGCAAAATGGTATACAGACATTTGCAAAAAAGCTCAGCTTATTGAGTATACAAGCGTAAAGGGATGTATGGTTATACGTCCTTACGGTTATGCTATTTGGGAGAACATCCAACGTATACTTGACGGTATGTTCAAGGAGACAGGGCACGAGAATGTATGTATGCCTATGTTTATCCCCGAAAGCCTTTTACAAAAAGAAAAGGATCACGTTGAGGGTTTTGCTCCCGAGGTTGCCTGGGTAACCTACGGAGGAAGTGAAAAATTAGAGGAGCGTCTTTGTGTAAGACCCACCTCCGAAACACTTTTCTGTGAGCATTTCAAGAATATTCTTCAGTCCTACCGCGACCTTCCCTTTAAATACAACCAGTGGGTTAGCGTTGTTCGTTGGGAAAAGACCACCCGTCCCTTCCTTCGTTCAAGAGAGTTCTTGTGGCAGGAGGGTCACACCCTTCACGCAACAAGAGAAGAAGCCGTGGAAGAGACACTTCAGATGCTTGACGTATATGCAAGATTTTGCAGCGAGTGTCTTGCAATTCCCGTTGTTAAGGGCAGAAAAACCGAAAGCGACAAGTTTGCAGGCGCAGAAGCCACCTATGCTATTGAAGCACTTATGCACGACGGTAAGGCTCTTCAGGCAGGTACCAGCCATTTCTTCGGTGACGGATTCTGCAGAGCATTTGATATTCAGTTTTCGGATAAAGACAACAAACGTCAGTTCCCCTTCCAGACATCTTGGGGCATGACAACAAGACTTATCGGTGCAATTATTATGACACACGGTGATGACAACGGTCTTGTTCTTCCCCCTGCGGTAGCACCCATTCAGGCTGTTATCGTTCCGGTTCAGCAGAAAAAAGAGGGTGTGCTCGACAAGGCATTTGAGCTTTGCGATACACTTAAGAAGGCGGGTATACGTGCAAAGGTGGATGACACCGACAACTCACCCGGTTGGAAGTTTGCTGAGTATGAAATGAAGGGTGTTCCCGTAAGAATAGAGATTGGACCCAGAGACATCCAAAACAACTCCTGCGTTGTTGTTACACGTCTTAACCGCGAAAAGAACTTTGTAGCCATTTCGGATATTGTTGAGACTGTTGAGCAAAAGCTTGCAGAGGTTCGCGACCAGATGTATCAAAAGGCGCTCGAAAACCGTGAAAATCACACCTACAACTGCTCTTCACTCGAAGAGATAGTATCTACCCTTGAAGAAAAGGGTGACGGCTTTGTAAAGGCATATTGGTGCGGTGACGAGGCTTGTGAGGATGCAGTAAAGGAAAAGACGGGTGTCGGTTCAAGATGTATCGACGGTAACGTCACCCCCACCGACGACAAGGTTTGCGTCTGCTGTGGCAAAAAGGCAGAGCACTTAGTCTACTGGGGCAAAGCATATTAATAGGTGATTTTATGAAAAGACTGATGATAATCGTCCCCTGTTATAATGAGGAGGAGGTATTTGAGTCTACCGCAAAGGTACTTGACGGTGTAATAACCGATCTTGCAGCAAAGAAAAAGATTGCCGAAAACAGCGGCATAATATTTGTAAACGACGGTTCAAAGGATTCCACCTGGGAACTCATTGAAAAGGAGCAAGCCAAAAACAGCCGTGTTATCGGTGTTAAGCTTGCGGGAAATGTCGGTCATCAGACGGCAGTTTTTGCAGGTCTTGATGTTGCAAAGGATATGTGTGATATGAGTGTCACCATTGATGCTGATCTGCAGGATGACCCCAAGGCTATTGAAAAGATGGTGGACAGCTTTATTAACGGCTGTGACATTGTTTTCGGTGTAAGAAGCGATCGTTCAAGCGACTCATTTTTCAAGCGTTTCACGGCTCAGGGTTTTTATAAGTTCATGGAAAAGATGGGGGTAAAAACCCTCTACAATCACGCTGATTTCCGACTTATGAGCAACCGAGCCATGCGTCAGCTTTTGCTTTATAAAGAAAACGATTTATATCTTCGCGGTCTTGTTATGAAGCTGGGTTACAAAACCGACAGCGTTTATTACTCCCGCACAAAGCGTATGGCGGGTGAAACCAAGTATCCCCTTTCAAAGATGCTTCGTCTTGCCACCAACGGTATAACAAGCTTTAGCCTTAAGCCCATAACGCTGATTTGTATTTTCGGATTTTTGTTTATGGCTTTATCTATGATGGCAGCGGTGGCACTTACCGTTGTATCCATAGTAAAAGCAACGCTTTATCCTTGGCTTATTCTATTAATAAGCATGTGGTTTATTGCGGGTATGCTTATGTTTTCGATCGGTATGGTCGGACAGTATGCCGCAAGGGCGTTTTTAGAAAGCAAGGACAGACCAAGGTTTGTAATTGATAAGATCATCGGTAATAAATAAAAATAAAAAGTCAGGATATCTTACAAGATATCCTGACTTTTATTTATTCTTCGTCTTCGGGGAAGAGCGGGAGTCTGTCCTTATCGCTGTCGGTTACGGCATTGTAATTTGTACTGCCTTCATCCGCCATCATATTTGCTTTATACTCTTTATATTCACCCGTTTTTACCGAGTAGACCTTAAGGGTTACGGTATCTCCCGGTTTTTTCTCATCGACTATATCCAGCACTATGTTACTGTTGGTGATCTTTGTGCCGTTTATCTCGGTTATAATATCACCCGATACTATTCCCGAACGGTAAAGTGAGCTATCCTCTGAGCAGGAATCAAACATCAATCCTACGGGAACATCGTTCTTTTCGGCCTCTGCCACCGTCACCTCAACGTATCTGATACCAAGCTTTGCGCGGGTAGTGACCTTGCCGTTTTTAAGTAGGTCTGCAGACATTTTTATAGCTTCATCTATAGGTATTGCAAAGCTGATGCCCTCAATGTCTGTACTTGCATATTTTGACGATGTAATGCCGACAACCTGGCCGTATCTGTTTACAAGAGCACCGCCGGACGATCCGCCCGATATTGCTGCATTGGTCTGAATAAAGTGTTCGCTATATCCATCTGCATTGGTTACTCTGCGGTTGAGGGAGGATACGATTCCGTTTGTTATGGAGTTTTCAAGACGTGCGGGATTACCTATGGCATAAACATCCTCACCCATCTCAAGCTCACTCGACTTACCGAATACGGCAGGCTTAAGATCCTTTGCATCTATTTTTATTATGGATATGTCTCGTCTTGTATCCCCCGCTACAAACGTTCCTTTATAGCTTTCCGATCCCACGGTTACGTATATTACAGGATCGGGAATGTCGGTATATATGTGATCGTTTGTCAGAATATATCCGTCTTGGCTCATTACTATTCCCGAACTGTATGAAATAAGTGAAAAGTTTTTGTCTGAATCGGTATAAATGCTTATTTCAACAATACTCGGTGAAACGAAATCGAAAATTTCTCCAATGCTCATTCTTCCGCTGTTGTCTGCCGTTTTATCGTCGGGCTTGGAGTTTAAGGTTATATCAAGCTCTGTTCCCGCAAAGTCTGATAAAGGCTCGTTGGGTTTAGATACCTTGTTTTCGGAAGGGCCGTCATTTAAGGCAACAGAGCCAACAACCACACCTACCGTAAACACCAATACAAGCGCCAACACGGATAAGAATATTTTATATCCTCTTTTGGAGCTTTTATGGTTTTCGTATACCTTACTTGCACCGCACGGTCTGTACCTTGTGTTACCGTTTATAGATGAAAAAACCGCTTGGTTATTTATTCTCTTCATTTTCTACACCTGCTCTTATGCTTTTTTGTTTTCTGACGATTTACGCTTCTTTTCGGTATGTTTGGCTTCAGGCAACGCCCTTTGTCCTACCTCGTTAAGCAGTATTTCAAACTCCGCAAAACTGCCCTCGGCACTTCTGACGGTGATAGACCCCGAATGAAGATCCACTACCGTTTTTACAAGAGAAAGACCAAGTCCCGCACCTGTTTTATCAATTCCGCGTGATGTATCGGTCTTATAAAACCTGTCAAACAGCTTTGAAAGCTCCCCTGCCGGTATGCCGTTACAGGTATTGCGTATCCTTATGGACACCTTATCCTCTTTTTGCTCACACCAAACATTTATTACGCCGTCATTTGGGGTGAACTTTACGGCGTTATCCACAATATTATATATTGCCTGATGCAAAAGGCCCTCATCGGCACTGACAATAAAGCTTCCCAGCTCCTCAAGGCCTACTATATCAATATTTTTATCGTTGATACGCTTTTCAAATGAAAGTATGACCGCAACAATAGTCCTCGCGGGGTCTATATCCTTAAAATCAGGCTTCATAGCACCGCTCTCAAGACGGGAAAGGTTAAACATCGACATTACAAGCGTGTTCATACGCTTGACCTCGCCCGATACTATTGACAGATACTTTCTTTCGTTTTCGGCATCTATGGTACCGTCCAGAATTCCGTCAATAAATCCCGAAATAGTGGTAAGGGGTGTTTTAAGCTCGTGTGAGACGTTTGCTATAAAACCGCGTCTTGAACCTTCACTACGTGATACCGCCTCTGCCATTTCATTAAACGCCTCTTCAAGACGGCCGAGCTCGTCGTTTCTTGTAACCTTTATCTTGGTTGAAAAATCGCCCATCGCCATTCGTTTAGCGGCGGCGCCCATTTCACGAAGAGGTCTTACTATCTGTAAGGCAAGGATGTATACACCCGCCGTTACCATAAGCATTATAAGTATTGAAACACTGACGAATATTATTACAAGTCTGCCAATATAACTGCTGAGTTTTGTTGCGGAAATTCCGGTATAAACCACACCAACGATATTTGAATCGGAGTCGGTTATAACATTTGATGCAAAAAAGCACCTGGAATTTAAAATACCGTTCATATCGGTCATTCCGTTAAACCCGCCCTGAAGGGAGGATTTAAGCACCCATGATGGCACCGATTTTCCGTGTGCAGCGGCATCTGTCAGATTTGATGTCACAATTTTTCCGGTTCGGTCGGTTACAAACACATATCCGCCCATCGACCTGCCTGCTTCGGCAGAAACGGCGGTAATATAATTTATGTTATTGAGATTTTGACCCTTCATAAAGCTTATCTGTCTGGAAACAGAATCCGCACTTCTTTCAAGGGTCGTGTACTGCTCCTTTATCCAAAAGTTCGAAAAAAAGGAGGTTATGACCACACCGAATATAATAAGACACACCGCTGTGAATACACCCGCTACGGTGAGGTATTTTTTAAATAGATTTTTTTGAAATTTACTTTGTTTCAAACTTGTAACCTACTCCCCACACCGTTTTAAGACTCCATTTATCACTTACGCCCTCAAGCTTTTCACGAAGCCTTTTTACGTGAACATCTACGGTACGTGAATCTCCGTAATAATCAAAGCTCCATACCTCATCAAGAAGCTGGTCTCTCGTAAATACACGGTTAGGATTGCTTGCTAAATAGTATATCAGCTCAAGCTCCTTGGGGGGTGTATCGATCTGTTTTGAATCTACCCAAAGCTCGTAGTTGGTTATATTGATTTTTAATTTGTCGTAGTTTACCTCCTTAACATCGGGGGTACTTGCGACGCTTCTTCTTAATACCGCCTTGATTCTGGCTACGATCTCCTTGGTATCAAAAGGCTTTGTTACATAATCATCTGCACCAAGCTCCAGACCCAATACCTTATCGAAGGTTTCTCCTTTTGCGGTCAGCATTATTATGGGTACCGATGAGAACTTTCTGATCTCTCGGCAGACCTGCCATCCGTCAAGTCGGGGAAGCATTATATCAAGAAGTATAAGGGAAAAGTCGCCCGCAGTTGCCATTTTGACCGCCTGCTCACCGTCGTTGGCAATGGATACGTCAAAACCATCCTTTGTAAGATACAGTCTTAAAAGTTCGCAAATATTTATATCGTCATCTACAACTAAAATTTTATTGTCTGCCATTTTGACACCTTCCTTTACGAGCATTTTATTTCAAAATTATATAAAAACTTTTATGATTTTTTGAACAGATTTTTAATTTATCTATTTCCAGAGCTTTATCATACCTGCTTCACGAAGCTTTACAAGTATAATTACGATAACGGGGAGCATAAACAGTCCCGCAAGTCCGAAAAGCTGCATACCTACATACATAGAAGTCAGTGTAACAAGAGGAGCAAGACCAACCTGCTTACCTATTATTCTCGGCTCAATAATATTTCTGATCACGACCACAGCCGCATACGTAATGAGCAGTCCGAATCCAAGATAATAATTGCCCAAAACTACCGAAACGACGCCCCAGGGGATAAGGATACTTCCTGCACCGAGTACCGGGAGAAGATCCACCACCGCAATAAACAATGCTATAACCACCTGGTAATCCACCCTTAAAATTGAAAGGGCTATAACCATCTCAAAGAACATTATTACCATTATAAGAAGATATCCTCTTGCCATCTTAAGGATATTTTCCACAAAAAGCTTTTTGGTCTTGATTATCATTTCTCGCTTTTCATCCGAGAACTGACGGAGTATAAAGCCGGTGATCTTATTATAATCAGAGGTAATAAAAATACCTGCAAGAATACTGAATATGAATGCCAGAATAAATCCGGGAAGTCCCGATGCAAAGCCCACCGCAAATGATGTAAGAACATCTACAGTGACGGTTGCAATGGTGCTTGCCGCCTTTGAGGGAAGCTGTTCGAGTGCGGTTGCTACGGCATCAGGCAGACGGTCCTGGAAAAGCAGGAACTTATCACCCAGGTCATGCACCGTTTTGGTAAGGGTGGGAATGTAGCTTTGTATAACGTCCGCAAAGCTCATAAGCTGATTATAAAGGTAAAAACCGAGTGCTCCGAGCAATACCACCGCTGCGGCAAGTAAAAGTATTACCGATATGGTAGACCATATTCCTCTGCTGATCTTTGTCTTTTGCGCAAGCCAGGCAACAGGCTTTTGAAGAACGATCGCAACTATAAATCCGATTATTATTGGAATAAACAGCGGCAATATATATTTGATACCCAAAAAGGCCAATGCTAATATTGCAGCAAAATAGAAAATATTTATGAGTGTGCGTTTTCTTTTTTCGTAGATCATACACTTCTCCTTGTAAAATATAACAATATATTATATAATAACATACGCAGACTTAATCAACAAGTATGTTTTCCTTTTTTTCTTAAACTATCCGCAGTTTAATTTTATACAGTATGCTGTTTTTAGGTTTATTAACCGAAAATTCATAATCTGCTCGAAAAAAAGAAACAAAATAGGGATATATTATACTTAAGATCAAAACTTTTCGGAGGTCTTAAATGGAAAATAAAGAATTTGACTTTTTCAATACAAACGAGGCACAAACCACTCCTCCCGTGCTAAACGAGTATACTCCCGAAACGCGCGAGACATCTTCTCCTGCCTTTGAGATGAATGAATTTAATCCGTATGTATCGGCAAACAGTTATACTCCCGCCCCTAAGCCTTCAAATCCTACCCCTAAAAAAGAACGTCATCCGGTAACCATCGGAACCGTTATTGCGGTGGCACTTATCTGCTCACTTATCACAGGCATTTTTACGGCGGGTGTATATTACACTTCAAATCATTTCACCACCCAGCAGAGCGAAACGGTGACCGAGCAGGATGATGATACCCGCACTTCTTTAGGAAACACGGTGAACATTACCACAAGTAATTCGGCTTCGGTTGCAGAGGCCGTCGCCGCAAAGTGTCTTCCCTCGGTCGTGGGAATAAGGGTCACAACACAAACCACATATTATTCCTGGTTTGGCGAATCACAGACCGACGAAAGCTACGGCGAGGGTACAGGCGTTATAATTTCTCAGGACGGTTATATTGTTACAAACTATCACGTTATAAGTGATATGGTGACCGGCAACAAGGGAAAGCTTGAGGTCTTTTTTGCAAATGACATCGAAAACGGCATTGAGGCAGAGCTCATAGGTTATATGGTGAGTGCCGATATTGCGGTGGTCAAAATAAACAAAACCGGTCTTACCCCCATTGAGCTTGGAAATTCGGATGATATCGTAATGGGACAGACGGTAATTGCAGTGGGCAACCCCGGCGGAATCGAGTTTATAGGCTCACTTTCACAAGGAATAATAAGCGGAATAAACCGTGAAATAGCGATCGAGGGTCTTGGCAAAATGAACGTTTTACAGACCGATGCCGCAATTAACCCCGGAAACTCGGGCGGTGCTCTTGTAGACAGCTCGGGCAAGCTTATCGGTATTGTTTCTTCAAAAATCGTTTCGGAATCCTTTGAGGGTATAGGCTTTGAGATCCCCGTAAACACCGCCAAGCAAATAGCCGATGGCATAATCAACAAAACCATCGTTCACAAGCCGTACGTCGGCATTTATTTCAGCTCCACCTATGATGAAAAGACCCTTAAGAGTATGGGATATCCTGCAGGTGCAGTAGTTGAAAAGGTGGTTGAGGATGCTCCCGCCTATAACGCAGGTATCCGCAGAGCAGATATAATCACCGCCGTTGGCGATACCAAAATTAAAAGTGTTGACGATTTCAACACCGCACTTAATAAATATCAGCCCGGTGTATCGGTAAAAATTACGGTCTACCGTAATTCAAGGTACTATCAGACCTCGGTAACACTAGGTGATTCAAACTAAATACAATAAAAACCCGTCCGTAGCTAAAGGGAGCTACGGGCGGGTTTTGATCTTTTTTATTTCACAAAAAGCATCTTTAAGTGATTATGACAAGGGGATTATGTCCTCAAATACAGCGGTGTGGACGGGGGTGATTATTTTATCCTCGTGCATTGCGCCGAAATACCAGTGCTTAAAAACGCACTCGCGGTTTATTCTCTCTAAAAATCCGTTAAGACGGTTTACCGAATCAATACTTCCCGACCTTAACAGCATTGTGCTTTTTACAAGTGATGGCGGCTCGTGGGTGACAATGTAATCCACCTTAAGCTCATTTTCGGAAAGGGTAACTGCCGCGTGTTCCATCTCTGCCTTATCGGGCATCTCCTCACGGTACCACATTCCGTTTTCGATCCTCATATCCTTATCGCTGCTTTCCCCTCCGCCGAAGGTAAATATCTTTTTATCCTCAATGGTAAAGACCTCTCCCCTGCAGGCGTGGTAAAGATGACCCGAAATTCTATGTACCCTTCCGCCGTTAAACACGGTAAGACGGTATGAGTTTAAAAGCTCGTGATTTTCGTGGGCACCGTCCACAAAAAGAATATTATATTTTCTGTCACCAAGCTCCTTTAACAGCTTCTTTTCCTTCTCGCCGCCGTTCCATACAAATCCGAAATCTCCGCAGACGATGAGGGTATCTCCCTCTTTAAGTTTTTTGAGTCGGCGTTCGGAAATGCGTTCGATATCGCCGTGCATATCACCTGTAATGTAGATCACTCTAAAAAACTCCTTTACAATATAAAAAATATCTTTAAAATTCGGTATAATAATGGTATAATTATTTAGATTATAATTATTATACACTCTTTTTCGGAGAAATGCTATGAAAAAACGCCTTTTTTCCATAATTATTTTTATATTAATTCTTGTCACGCTGGCTGCGCCCTTCTCGGCGTCGGCTTTTACGGTTTCACCCGATTACGCTTCAAAGATAAACGTTCCGATATACAACCTTGTTTGCGTGAGCGAAAACAACGCCGTGCTTGCATCTAAAAACTCAGGCAAAAAGGTATTCCCGTCTTCACTTACAATGCTTATGACGGCACTTGTCGCCCACGAGCATCTGACCGATATTGAGGCGGATATAAAGGTCAGTGAAGAGGCGGTAAACTGTCTTATCGACACCGGTGCTTTGGGATGTGATCTGAAGATCGGTGAAATAATGAGTGTCAAGGATCATCTGTACCGTATGCTTATCGGCTCACGTGCCGACTCTGCAACAACTCTTGCCGTAGAATCGGCAGGAAGCGTTGAAAAGTTTATTGAGCTTATGAATAAAAAGGCAGCGGAGCTTGGTATGGCAAATACCACCTTTAAAAACTGCGTAGGTCTTTATGATCCTGAGCATCTTACTACAGCAGAGGATCTTACAAGGTTGGCTCTTGAATTTATAAAAAACGAGACCTTGACTAAAATATGCTCTTCCATTCTTTATGAGATGGATGCCACCAACAAAACCGGTTCAAGAGGTTTTTATTCCACAAACCTTATGATACAGGCAAGCAGCAAGTATTACTACACCTACACAGACGGTTTAAGATATGCTTCAAGCAGTCAGTCGGGCAGATGCATCATCACCACCGCAACCTATGAGGACAGAAAATATCTGTGTGTTGCCCTTGGCGGTGAGCTTACCGACCAAAACGGAGAGACTCTGCACGATGAAATGACCTCTACCCGTCAGCTTTACCGTTGGGCATTTTTAAACCTTGCCAGTAAAAATACAGTTGACAAAAACATTCCTATAGCCGAAATTCCGGTAGAGCTTTCGCTTGATGACTATGTGTCACTCGTTGCCGAAAAGGATGTATATATTTTAGTGCCCAAGGACAGTGTTATTACTTACGATGTGTATTATAACTCTGAAAGCGGCAAGGCATCAGCACCTATTAAAAAGGGTGATGTTCTTGGATATGCCGACATAGTTTGTGCCGGAGAACGTGTAGGTCAGGTCAACCTTGTTGCGCTGAACGACGTATCCGCCAACCCCATTTTATATGCTTGGAACTGGATAGTCGAGCTTATATCCACCACCGCTTTTCAGGTGGCTTTCATATCTGTAATAGCGGCATTGGTGCTTGGCATATGGATATGGATGCAAATCAAAAGAAAACGTAAAATCAAGCAAAAACGTAACAGGTACAGAAAATTTTAGTAAGGGATTGATCATATGGAAAACAAAAGTGAAGTAAAGGCTTTAAAGGAAAAGCTTTTTTCAAAAAAGGTTAACGGCTGGAAAAGAATCGACGCCGAAGAGTTTGATCTTATTCACGATTTTTGTGAGGAATATAAAGTGTTTTTAAACTCCTCAAAGACCGAGCGTGAAGCGGTAGATACCGCGCTGATTTTAGCAAAGGCGGCGGGATTTAAAAAATTCAATAAGGATACAAAATACAATCCCGGTGACAAGGTTTACAAAAACAACCGCGGAAAAAGCATCATCTTTACGGTATTTGGTAAAGATGATATCGAAAAGGGTGTAAACATTTTAGCCTCACATATCGACTCTCCGCGCCTTGATTTAAAACAGCATCCTCTTTACGAAGAAAACGATATTGCATACTTCAAGACACACTACTACGGCGGAATCAGAAAATATCAGTGGCCGACGGTTCCTCTGTCACTTCACGGTGTCATTATAAAAAGTGATGGAACAAGTGTTCAGGTTTGCATAGGTGAGGACGAGGGCGATATGCAGTTTGTTATAAGCGATCTTTTGCCGCATCTTGCCGCAGAGCAGAATAAGCGTACCCTTCCCGACGGCATAAAGGCGGAGGAGCTTAATATTATAATCGGCTCCTGTCCCTTTAACAACGATGAGGAAAGCGAACTTGTAAAGCTTAATATATTAAATATTCTGTTCGAAAAATACGGCATTACCGAGGACGATTTTGTATCGGCGGAACTTGAGGCAGTTCCCGCATTCAAGGCGGTGGACATTGGTTTTGACCGCTCTATGATAGGAAGCTACGGACACGATGACAGGGTATGCGCCTTCCCCGCTCTTATGAGCCTTTTGGATATTGAGGGTGCACCGAATAAGACCGCAGTTTGCGTGCTTGCCGACAAGGAAGAGATAGGAAGCTACGGAAATACGGGACTTAACTCCGATTTCCTCAAAAACTTTATTTGGGATATTGCAAAACCCTTCGGTGTCGAGGGAAGAACCGTTCTTGAAAACTCAGAGTGTCTTTCTGCCGATGTAAATTCGGCATACGATCCCACCTTCTCAAGCGCATTTGAGGCAAGAAACTCAAGCTACCTCGGCTATGGTGCGGTTGTAACCAAGTATACGGGTGCAAGGGGCAAAAGCGGTACGAGTGATGCAAGTGCTGAATATGTAGGAAAGATAAGAAACCTTTTAGACTCCAAAAATGTTGTTTGGCAAACGGGTGAGCTTGGTAAAACCGACCTTGGCGGCGGCGGTACGGTAGCTATGTATATCGCATCGCTTGGAGTTGATGTTATAGACCTCGGTGTACCGGTTCTCAGTATGCACGCTCCCTTTGAAACCGTATCAAAGTTAGATGTATATATGACATACCGTACCTGCTACGAATTTATTGCACGATGACTCTTAATAAAAACGATAAAATCACTATTGAAATAACCTCCCTGGCAAAAACAGGAAACGGTGTAGGCAGATACGGCGGTATGGCGGTTTTTGTACCCCTTACCGCCGTTGGCGATACCGTAGAGGTGCAGATAATAAAGGTGACAAGCTCCTATGCAGTCGGAAAGCTTATAAATATTATTGCTCCGTCGGTTGACAGAGCCCAAAACGACTGTCCTGTGTTTTCAAAATGCGGCGGATGTTCATTCCGACATATTACCTATGAAGCCGAACTTACCGCAAAACAGGGCTTTGTTAAGGACTGTTTTGAGCGTATCGGCGGTATCGACACCCTTTATGAAGATATTGTCGGAAGTGACAAGACAGAAGGTTATCGCAACAAGGCTATGTTGCCCGTTGGAAAGGATAAGGACGGCAATTTATTAATAGGATATTTCCGTCCGCGTTCACACGATATTACCGACTGCAGAAGCTGTGCACTTTTGCCAGATGTTTTTAATAAAGCGGTGGGCAATATTGCCGAGTATATAGAGCAAAGTCAGGTTTCTGTATATAACGAAGCAAACGGAACAGGGCTCATAAGACAGATATATCTCCGAATGGGACCCACCTCAAAGGAGGTTATGGTCTGTCTTGTTACAAACGGAGATCATCTGCCCAAAAAACAACTCCTGTTGGAAAAGCTTTCAACAATCGACGGCATCGTATCGGTAGTGCAAAACATAAACACAAGCAGAACCAACACCCTTTTAGGTGACAGGTGCATTACCCTTTTCGGAAAAAAGCAGATAACCGACACACTCTGCGGTTTATCCTTTAATATTTCTCCGCTTTCGTTTTATCAGATAAATTCGCCTCAGGCCGAGCGTCTTTACAACAAAGCCAAAGAGTTTGCCGAACCATCGGGTAAAACGGTAATAGATCTTTACTGCGGTGCAGGTACGATAGGTCTTTCTATGGCAAATGAGGCAAATAAAGTAATCGGTGCGGAGATAATTCCCGATGCCATAGCTAATGCCAACAAAAACGCCGAGCAAAACGGCATAAAAAACGCAAAGTTTTTGTGTGCGGACGCTTCTAAAGCGGCTAAAATATTTAAAGACGAGAATATTGATCCGGACGTTGTGCTTTTGGATCCTCCACGAAAGGGTTGTGACGAGTCGGTAATAAAAACTGTATGTGAAATGTCTCCCGAAAGGGTGGTTTACATATCCTGCGACCCCGCTACCTGTGCGAGAGACTGCAAAATATTTGAACAAAAGGGCTACAAGGTTAAAAGGGTTGCTTCGTTTGATCTTTTTCCCCGCACTTCGCATGTGGAATCCGTCGCACTTTTAGTAAAAGAGGATAAATAATGAAACATAAAAATTTTGCCTGTGAAAAGGCAAAGGTTTGCGGGGGTTGTCAGCTTCAGAATATGACATACCCCGAACAGCTTGAATACAAACAGCATAAGGTATCACGGTATCTCGACCGTTTTGCAAAGCCCAAGGCTATAATTGGTGCTGCTCATCCCGAACACTATCGAAACAAGGTTCAGGCGGCATACAAAAGATCAAAAAACGGTGAGATAATTTCGGGCGTTTATCAGTCCAATTCCCACAAGGTAATCAAGGTGGACAGTTGTCTTATTGAAGACGAGCTGGCTGATAAAATTATTGTTTATATCCGTCAGCTTTTAAAAAGCTTTAAGCTTACGGTTTACGATGAGGACAAGAAAAAGGGATTTTTGCGTCACGTTCTTGTCAAAAGAGCAAGGGCTACGGGAGAAACCATGGTCGTATTGGTGGCAGGAAGCTCGATTTTCCCCTCCAAAAACAATTTTGTTAAGGCTTTGACCGAAAAATTTCCCGAAATTACCACCGTTATTTTTAATCTTAATAACCGTTCCACCTCGTTGGTGCTTGGTGACAAACAGGAGATACTTTACGGCAGCGGCAAGATAACCGACATTTTATGCGGTAAAAAGTTTTTGATTTCTCCAAAATCGTTTTATCAGATAAATCCCGAACAGACCGAGATCCTCTATTCAAAGGCCATTGAGGCGGCAAGACTTACGGGAAATGAGACGGTTATTGACGCATACTGCGGAATAGGTACCATCGGAATCGTTGCAAGTGACAAGGCAAAACGGGTCATAGGCGTTGAATTGAATCCCGATGCCGTTCGCGATGCCAAACAAAACGCAAGGCTTAACAATATTGAAAATATTGATTTTTACTGCGGTGATGCGGGTGAATTTATGACCGAAATGGCAAAAAACGGAGAAAAGCTTGATTTGCTTTTGATGGATCCGCCCCGAGCCGGAGCAAGCAAGGAGTTTTTGGAAAGCACAAAGCTTTTGGCACCCAAAAAGATAGTTTATATCTCCTGCAATGTTGAAACTCAAAGTCGAGACCTCAAGGTTTTAAAGGATATGTATAAGGTTACCCTTTTACAACCTGTTGATATGTTTCCATATACCAATCACGTAGAAAACATTGCTGTTCTTATAAGAAAGGATACATTATGAAAATAGTTGTACTTGACGGATATACCACAAATCCCGGTGACGTCAGCTGGGAGGGTATTTCCGCTTTAGGCGAACTTACGGTATACGATTACACCGCACCCGACGAGATAATTGAACGAGCCAAGGATGCAGATATAATCATAAATAACAAGACCATACTGCACAAGGGTGTTTTAGAGGCACTCCCTAATCTTAAATTTATCGCCCTTTTATCCACCGGCTTTAATGCGGTTGATATTGACTGTGCAAAAGCCTTGGGAATACCTGTTGCCAACGTTCCCACATATTCAACATCGCTTGTGGCACAGCATACCTTTGCGCTCATTTTGGAGCATTTTAATCACGTTGCGATCCACTCACAAAGTGTTCACGATATGCAATGGTCTAACGGCAGAGATTTTTGCTATTGGAAGAATCCCCTTTTTGAGTTGCAGGACAAGACTATCGGTATTATAGGCTTTGGCAGGATAGGTAAAGCGGTGGCAAAGATAGCCGATGCATTCGGTATGAAGGTCATAACCTTTACAAGAAGTCCGATCGAAAGTGATATTGCAACAAAGGTTGACCTTGATACTCTTCTAAAACAAAGTGATATTATATCCCTTCATTGTCCCTTAAATGAGCAGACCACGGGAATAATCAATATTGATAATCTTAAAAAAATGAAAAGATCTGCCATTATCATTAACACCAGCAGAGGCGGTGCAATAATAGATGCTGATCTGGCAGACGCCTTAAACGAGGGCATTATTGCGGGGGCAGGTCTTGACGTTATGGGTACCGAGCCTCCAAAGGCGGATAATCCCCTTCTTTCTGCCAAAAACTGTATCATTACTCCCCATATTGCCTGGGCAGCAACCGAAACAAGAGCAAGACTTCTATCCTGTGTAGAAGAAAATATAAGGGCATTTTTAAAGGGTGTTCCCATAAACATTGTAAACGAATGAGGTTTATATGAGAAATATTGTAATAACAGGCGGTGCAAAGGGCATCGGTGCGGCAATCTGTAAAGAATTCGCAAAAAATGGCGACAGGGTGTTCATTTGCTATAATACATCATCTGACATAGCCGAAAATCTCGAAAAAGATCTGAAAAATGAGGGATACAGCGCTGTTGCATTACATCTTGATGTTACCGATAAAAACGAGATATCCTCTGTAAGTAATCGTATATTAAAGGATTACGGCGGAGCGGATGTACTTATCAACAATGCAGGTATATGTCAAGAGGGCTTTTTTGCCGATCTGACGGATGAAGATGTTGAAAATATGATAAGCACCAACCTTACAAGCGTACTTTTGGTCACAAAGGCATTTTTACCTCATATGCTATCTAAAAAAAGCGGCAAAATTATATCGATTTCATCCATTTGGGGAGATGTGGGAGGAAGCTGTGAAAGTCATTATTCGGCGGCGAAAGCAGGAATTATAGGCTTTACAAAGGCTCTTGCAAAGGAAGTGGGCCCCAGCGGAATAACCGTTAATACCGTTAATCCCGGTTGCATTATGACCGATATGATGGCAGACTATACAAGCGAGGATATCGAATATCTAAAGCAACAAACTCCTGTGGGAAAAATCGGAACCCCCGAGGATGTTGCAAACGCAGTTTTCTTTTTGGCAAAAGAAGAGTCCTCCTTTATAACCGGTTCATCCCTTTCGGTTGACGGAGGATTTGCAAGATAAAATCAAACCCGTGAAGATCATTTCTTCACGGGTCTTTGTTTTATTCGGACTTTTCTTCGGTGGGTTTTGCCTTTTTGTTTTTCATCATAATGATTACAGCCGCTGCTGCACCGCCGATAACTATAAGTGCTACCGCACCGATAATTATCCAAAGAAGAGCGCTGCTTCCCTCTTCGGTCTGTTCCGAGGATGTTGAGGATATCGAGGATGTATCTGTTACTGTAGACTGAATATCCTCGGTAGAGGTAACGGTCGATTCTTCCTTAATGTTCAAAGAGCCGCTTGCTGCGGGAATATCAGGCTGGTTTGACTCTTTTGAAGAATTAGCAGAGCTGGAGGTTGCAGGATCCCTGTTTGATACGACAGGAAGTGTAATTGTGGGCTTACTTGAGGAGGAGGTAGTTCCGGTTGGCTTGCCGATAGTTTCAATTGTCATATTGTCAAAATATACATCGACATCCTGCTGACCGCCTGAGAAAATAAACATACGGACCCTCTTTAAAGACATTGCTCCGTTAACACCCTGCTTACCTGCACTTGAGAAAGGAATCTGAATCTTGTTCCATCCGTCGTTTTTGATCTGGTTGGTGATAAGTCCGAAATGGAAGCCGTACTCAACCGAGTCAACCACGTTAGAAAGCTCAATATTTGATTCATTTTGTGCGATATTTGCAAATGCTGACTTCTTTTCTACATAAAGATAGAAGCAAAGGTATACATTTGAGATGTCTGCAGGTATGGTGACACCCGAAATATCCCTTACGTGTATGGTTGTTCTGTTAAAATCTATGGTCTTTGCAACGGCAGCATCAAAAGTCTCTGTCTTTGCTACGTGGACCTTAAGGGATGCATCGCCCTCTAAATATCTGTTTGAATCATATGAAATATCAAGTGTGCTGACGTCATCAAGCCAGTTTGCCGGATTTTTAGATGCAGTACCAAGGGTATCCACCTTACCGATAGGACTTTTACCGTCGGTATTGAAATTTGAAATTACGGCTATCTTACCTGTATTTTGGGTATAGCCGGCAAAGGTATCTGCCGCACCGACAGAAAAACTGCCCATAAGTATGAACGCTGTTAAACAAGTTGCTAAAATTACTTTTAATATTTTCATAAAAAAACTCCTCTCATTTTTTATATTGTAACATTACAATATAAAATTTGCAATAAAAAAACCGCTTTTCTTCAGGGTACTGCGGTTAGGGACGAAATCGGTTTTAAACCAAATTTTATTCCTAACCGCAGTTCCCTTATGATAAGCGGTTTTGATTATAATATCTCAATCAATTTTTGACAGATCTCATCCACCTGTTCATCGGTAAGATAGGGGTGCATAGGCAGACTCATAACACAGTTACTCGCCTTTTCGCTCTCAATGATATCTCCCTGTTTACCGCCAAGACTTTCAAACGCCTTTTGAAGATGCATAGGTCTACCGTAATAGATCATGGTGGGTATTCCCGACTGCTTCATTTTATCCATTATTTCGGCACGTCTTGAAGCATCTACACGTATGGTATACTGTGCCCAGGAGGAAAATCCGCCGTCAAGCACCTTCGGTGTTACCACCTTGCCCGAAAGATTTTTTGTGTAACGGTCTGCAACACGGTTACGTGCTACAAGCTCGTCCTCGAAAATATCAAGCTTACAATGAAGTATGGCTGCCTGAAGCGTATCAAGTCGGGCATTAAGACCAATTCTTACATTATTATATTTATCACCCGAACTGCCGTGCACACGGTAGCTCTTTAAAAGCTCATAAAGATCATCGTCGTCGGTAAAAACAGCTCCGCCGTCACCGTAACATCCAAGCGGCTTTGCGGGGAAGAATGAGGTGGTAGAAATATCACCGAACTTTCCGCAACGAACACCGTTAAGGCTTCCGCCAAAGCCCTGTGCGCCGTCTTCAACAACAAAAAGTCCATACTCCTTTGCGACCTTTAAAACGGCATCGTAATCAGCAGTCTGTCCAAACAGGTCTACTGCAACTATTGCTTTGGGGGTAAGCTTACCCTCTGCTTTTACCTTGTTTATCTTTTCTTCAAGATCCTTTGCACTGATGTTATAGGTTTCGGGATCAATATCAACAAAAACGGGGGTTGCACCTACTACCGCTACGGTTTCTGCCGAGGCAAAAAATGTAAAGGAGGGTACGAATACGGCATCCCCTCTACCGACACCGAGTGACAAAAACGAAAGGGTAAGTGCATCTGTACCGTTTGAGCAACAAAGGCAGTACTTTCTGCCTACAAACTCTGCAAGGCGGGTCTCAAGGGTCTTTACCTCGTCGCCCATAATGTACTTGCCGTCATCCATCGCCTTTAATACGGCGGCATCAACCTCAGGCTTTATTCTCTGATACTGTGCTTTAAGATCTATAAACTGCATTTTTAAACCTTCTTACTTATGGAATATACATCCAACTGTTCTTAATAATACTACTACATCCTTACCGAATGTAAGATTTTTGGTGTATTTGAGGTTGTACTCCATCTTTGCGGGAAGTATATCCTCTATGTACTTCTTTTCAGAATCCTCTGCCTCTTCCAGAAGATCATTTTCCCAACGATACTCAATACTTGCTTCACTTACCATACCCGGACGGATAAGCAGTGTCGCCATCATTTCATCGGTATAATAGTTTACGTAGTGCTGAACCTCGGGACGAGTGCCTACAAGACCCATATCGCCCTTCAACACATTGATAAGCTGGGGAAATTCATCTATTCTGGTGATTCTTAAAAACTTTCCGACCTTGGTAATACGGGGATCGGAATCACCTACTGTTATTTTGGAACCCTTATCGGCATCCACGACCATGGTTCTGAATTTTATCATTTTAAAAGGTTTGCCGAGTGTTCCCACCCTTTCCTGCAGATAAAACACAGGACCCTTTGAGGATACCGCAACGGCAATAGCTGCGGGTATCATTACTATTGATAATATCAGTAAAACGATAAAAGCAATAAGAATGTCGAAAAAACGCTTAAGAAACAGCGTTCCTTTGCGTTTTTTCAGGACTTCAAAATAAGGCCTTACAGCCTCATTTTGCATATTTTTCGGCAATTTCTCGAACTGCTTGGGCAACATAACGGACATCTTCCTCTTTCATACCGGGATAAAGCGGCAAAGATATGATTCCCTCAAAAAGTTTGCTCGCTTCGGGTAACATTTCATCCGTATATCCGTAGGTTTCACGATAAAAAGGATGTGTGTGTACGGGGATGAAATGAACACTTGTTCCTATATTATATTCGTTATTTAATATATCGATAAACCGATCACGGTCGATACTAAGTTTATCGTTCTGGACATTGATTATATAAAGATGCCAACAGCCCTCGCTGCCTTCGGCCTCCTTTAAGGTCTTAATACTGTCAAGACCCTCCAATATCTCTTCATATATTGCAGCGTACTCTGCTCTCTTACCGTTCATCCAATCAAGTCTTTCAAGCTGAACGAGACCTAAAGATGCGGCAATATCGGTAAGATTGAACTTGTAACCGGGGGCACAAACCTCATACTTCCAGCTGCCGCCCTTTGCATAACGGTTCCATGCATTTTTGCTCATTCCGTGAACCGAAAGTACTCTTGCACGGTCAATAAGCTCCTCATCACCGCCGACAAGCATACCGCCCTCACCTGTTGCGATATTTTTGGTGGTGTAGAAGGAATAACAACAAAGGTTACCGTTTGAACCAATAACATTTCCCTTATACTTTGTACCGATAGCGTGAGCACAGTCCTCTATAACATAAAGGCCGTGTTTTTTTGCTATGGCATTGATCTTATCCATATCACAGGCTCTGCCTG
Organism: Clostridia bacterium; assembly: GCA_017481115.1. Lineage (GTDB taxonomy): Bacteria > Bacillota > Clostridia > Oscillospirales > Acutalibacteraceae > RGIG1913. The sequence continues at coordinate 28,030 of JAFUPP010000003.1, forward strand.
CATAGTGGACAGGCATAATAGCCTTGGTTTTTTCGGTAATAAGTGCCTCTATCTTATCCGGATCAATAAGTCCGTTTTCTGCAAGTACGTCACAAAGAACCGGAGTTGCACCTGTATGAACGACGGTATTTGCTGTTGAGCAGAATGTCATTGAGGGTACGATGACCTCATCTCCCTCACCTACTCCGCAAACCTCAAGTGCGAGCGTAAATGCAGCGGTGCAGGAATTAAGTGCAACCGCATACTTTGCTCCGACGTATTTTGCAAACTTTTCTTCGAACTCAGATACCTTAGGACCACGGCTCCACCAGTTTGAACGGATAGCCTCAACTACGGCATCTATTTCCTTATCGTCCCAATAGGGTAATGCATATGATAAAAACTCTGTACGCTTTTCCATCTTTATCTCCCAATTATATTATATATTTGGTCTGATAAATTATATCACATTCTTTTCATAAATAAAAGTCATAAATCGATAAAAAAGGTTACATCTTTGTTACCTTTTTAAATATTTTATGGTAAAAACGCACAAAAACACCTGTCATTTTTTGTGACAGGTGTAAAAATATAATTTTATTTCGATAATTCATCTAAAAAGCGCTGTGCCAAAACCTTGTAGTCGTGGTGGTTAAGAACAAAGCTTTTTGCCCTTTCACCCGCTTCATTTTTCTGCTCATCCGACCAGGAAAGTATCTCCTTGGCAGCCCTTACTATCTCGCTTTTATCCTCCGGCTTTACGGTGATGCCGCAGTCGGCCTCCTCAACAGGCTTATTAGCGGAATCTATGGCATAAATAATGGGACGCGCCGAAAGCATATAGTCGTATATCTTATTCATACCTACGCCGTAGCTGTAAAGGGGTGAGCTCTTTGCACCGATATAAAGACAATCTGCAAAAGAAAGCAGGGATTGCATATCCGTCTTTTTAACAGAGGGTAAAAATGTGATATTTTTTCTCTCTCCTGCCAATTCGACCAGTCTTTGCTTTTCTACGCCGTCACCCACCATAACGATATGTATGTTTTCGGGCATATCATCTGCTGAAAGGATAAAGCTATCGAGTGCATTGCTTCTGGCGTGACCGCCTGCGTACATAAGGATAAATTTACCCTGACTTTTAAGCTTGGAAAGCACCTTATAATGCTCACTGTCCTTTGAAAGATTGGTACGCTTTTCGTCGGTAACTATGCCGTTAGGAACACAGACAAACTTTTCGTCCGAAAAGCCCCTTTCCTTCATATGAAGGTTTGCAAAGGGGAGAATAGAAACTATCTTGTCGGCATTTTTAAAGGCAAAGTCCTCTGCCTTTTGTATATACATAATAAGCGGATTTTTAGGACCAACGTTACCCATTACCATAAGTGACAGTGGCCACAGATCGTGAATTTCGTATATCTGCTTTGCTCCGCTTAAATCGGCAATCTTTCTTGCACCGTAGTTATCCATCGGGAAGGTGGAGGATGCAATTACCGCGTCGTACCTGTCTGCCGCCAGTCTTTTCGCATATTTTTTCAGCTTATGCGAAAAGTTTATCATACTGTAAAACCTTTTTACGCCATTGGATTTATATGTATTGGAGCGAAACCATACAAAACGTACGCCCTCATCGTACTCCTCATCAAAATCCTTTGTAATAACCGGATTTTTCTTGCGGAGGTGCGAGAAGTCGGCGCCGAGTACGGTTACCTCGTGACCCATTTTGACCCATTCACGAGCCATATAAAAGGGTCGAAACTCCATTCCGTATTTATCGCTGCCTGCGTAATGGTCTATATAAAGAATCTTCATTATTTATCAAATCTGCCTACAAAGTCCATAGTGGAGCATTCGGTAAGGGGAAGCTTTACAGCCTTGCCCTCATATGCTGACTTATAGATTGCAAGAACAAGCTCAAGAGCTCTCTTTCCTGCCCTTGCATCAACGTAAGGCGCACGGTCATTTTCGATAGCATCAATAACGTCGTGGTAAAGGGATGTATGTCCGTTACCATATACGTTTTCGGTCTGCTCGAAAAAGCCTGCATTTTCTTCCGAATCAATACCGTCGGCAAAATCCCATACATCGATAGCGTTTGTTGATTTACCGCCCAGCTTTACGGTTCCGTTTTCACCAAAGAGGTAGAGTGTTTCCTCAAGATTTTTGGGGTAAACATTGGTGGTTCCCTCTACGGTTGCGACAGCACCGTTTTTAAACTTGATAACAGCCATACCGATATCCTCGCACTCAAGGTAATCGTGGAACTGCTGCTTTGTAACACCGTAGACCTCGTCTATCTCGTCACCCATCATCCATCTCAAAAGGTCGATGCCGTGAATACACTGGTTCATAAGAGCACCGCCGTCCTGCTGCCAGGTACCGCGCCAGGGAGCCTGTGTATAGTAATCACGGTTACGGTTCCATCTTACGTGGATGGAGCCGTGTGAAATGCTGCCGAATCTACCCTCTTCAAGAGCCTTACGCATCTTTTGTACCGCAATATTAAAGCGGTTCTGATGACAGGCAGAAACCTTTACACCCTTTTCCTCGCTTCTTCTGATTATTTCATCTGCGTCGGCGATATTCATAGCCATAGGCTTTTCTATGATGCAGTTGATACCGTTATCTATGCAGAAAAGTGCGATCTCTGCATGAAGTCCGCTTTCTGTGGATATACCAACGAGATCAAGCTTGTTTTCGGCTATCATCTCCTTATAATCGGTATATCTTTTGATGGAGGTGTCATTTTCAAGTCCGTGCTTTGCAAGCACCGCCTCCATATGCTCGGGAATAACGTCGCAGACCGCAACGATGTCGATCTTATTTGCGACTGCCGCCTTGATGTGATTTGTGGAAATTCTTCCACAGCCTATCTGTGCATACTTAATTGCCATAATACTTCCTCACTAAAAACAGGCTGCATAACTGCAGCCGTAGTTTACTGATTTTTTAAAAGCTGCTCCTCGTCAACCTTGCGTACGGTCTTTGCGGGAACACCCATAACTATCATACCCGGTTCAACATCACGGGTAACAACACTGCCTGCCGCAACAAAACCGTCTTCACCTATAACGATACCGGGTTTAATAACGGCACCGGCACCTATTCTGCCGCCGTCACAGACCGTAACACCCTTAAACTCGGCAAAACACTTTTTGGTTCTGCCTGCATAGTTGTCGTTAGAGGTAACTACTCCCGGAGCTATAAAACAGTAGTTGCCAAGGGTAGAATATGCAGTGATATAAGCGTTTGTCTGAATTTTACAGTATGAGCCGACCTTACAGTCACACTCAACGGTAGCGCCTTTTCCGATAATGGTTTTTTCGCCCACCGTAACACGTTCACGAACCTCACCCATATCTGCAACCAATACACCTTCATTCAAGGTGCATCCGCGATACACCACCGCGTGTGTACCGATTATACAACCGTCACCGATAACACAAGGGTCAAGCTCGCTTTCCTTTGTAACGGCTGAGTTTGCCGCCTTCATTGGAGTTTTGCCGATATGTGCAAAGGCATCTATACGGACATTTGCACCAATAACGGTGTCCGCTTCTATAACAACATATTCACCTATCTGACAGTTATCGCCGATGATTACTCCCTCGGCGATAACTGCGGTTTTAGAAATATTTTTCATATTAAAGTCTCTCAAGGTTTTCTGCCTCGATACCCTTTGTAAGATTACGTGTATCGAATACAAGCTTTGAGGTCTCTACAATGTGTGCTGCATCGTAGACTGTATGATTTGTAGCAATAACTACTACGTCTGCAGTTTTAAGAAGCTCATCTGTAAGCTCGACAGAATCCATTTCAATACCCTTGTGCTTCATATGGGGATTGTACGGATCGTTAAATACGACGTCACTTCCCTGCTCCTTAAAGAGTCTGATAAGCTCAAGTGCGGGGGACTCTCTCATATCATCAATGTCGGGCTTATAAGCAATACCGAGAACTACGACTCTTGAACCGTTAAGCGGCTTTGCAACCTTGCGGTTTAAAAGACGTGAAACCCTGTCTACACAATACTCGGGCATTGCGTTATTAATTTCACCTGCAGACTCGATAAGTCTTGTGTGATAGTTAAACTCTCTTGCCTTCCAGGTAAGATAGAAGGGGTCGATGGGGATACAGTGACCGCCAAGACCGGGACCGGGATAAAATGCCATAAAGCCGTAGGGCTTTGTCTTTGCGGCATCTATAACCTCCCATACGGGAATGCCCATTCTGTCACAAAGAATAGCCATTTCATTTGCAAGAGCAATATTGATATTTCTGAAGGTGTTTTCAAGGATCTTTTCCATCTCGGCAACCTTGGGACTTGAAACCCTCATAATGTCACCGTCAATAACACTGGAATAAAGTGCTTCTGCAAGGAAGCCGCACTCCTTGGTAACGCCGCCGACGACCTTGGGGGTGTTTTTAGTCTTGTAGACTACGTTGCCCGGGTCAACTCTTTCGGGTGAGAATGCAAGGAATATATCCTCACCGACCTTAAAGCCCTTTTCTTCAAGAATAGGCTGAATTATCTCTTCGGTAGTGCCGGGATAGGTGGTGCTCTCTAAAACTACGAGCATTCCCTTATGTGCATACTCTGCAACACTCTTTGCCGAGCTTTCTACATAAGAGATATCAGGCTGATAGTACTCGTCAAGCGGGGTGGGAACACAGATGGCAACACAGTCACACTCTGCAATATCTGCAAAGTTTGCTCTTGCCGAAAGCTTACCCTCGTCAACCAACTTTTTAAGGTCTGAATCAACAACATCACCGATGTAGTTATGACCCTCGTTTACAAGGTTTACCTTTTGTTCCTGAACGTCAAAGCCGATTACGGTATAGCCTGCCTTTGCCTTTTCTACTGCAAGAGGAAGACCGACATAGCCGAGACCGACAACGCCGAGAACAGCTGTTTTACTCTGGATTTTTTTAAGCAAATCGTTGTAATGCATATTTTTGCTCCTTATTTATTGTGTTTAAATGTAGGAACAAGGACCTGTACCCTGTCGAACATTTTTTCTTTTTCTTCTACGGTGGTGAAATCCTTCATTCCCTTTATGAGCTCTGCAAGTTCATTCTGATCAAAGGGTATGGGCTTCATTATGACTATCTTTTTGTTGGAGGTCTTATCGACATCCTCATCAGCCATACTTATTTCTTCAAACAGCTTTTCGCCGGGGCGAAGGCCGGTAAAGACTATCTTTATATCCTTTTCGGGAACAAGACCCGAAAGACGAATCATATCGCAGGCAAGATCATAAATCTTTACGGGTTGTCCCATATCGAGTACAAATATCTCGCCGCCGTTTGCCATAGCACCTGCTTCAAGCACCAGCTGACAAGCCTCGGGTATGGTCATAAAGTATCTGCGCATATCGGGATGGGTTACGGTTACGGGACCTCCCCTTGCAATCTGATCCTTAAAAAACGGAACGACCGAGCCGTTTGAACCGAGTACGTTACCAAACCTTACGGCTGCAAAGTCGGTATCTTCGCACTGTGAATCGAAAAGCTGAATTATAAGCTCTGCAATTCGTTTGGTTGCACCCATTATATTGGTGGGATTAACCGCCTTGTCGGTAGAGATAAGTATAAACTTTTCTACCTTGTGAAGCACCGCTTCCTGACATACGTTTACGGTACCGAATACATTATTTTTAACCGCTTCGCAGGGATTGATCTCCATCATTGGAACGTGCTTATGCGCTGCGGCGTGGAAAACTATCTGAGGAGCAAACTCGGTAAACACCTCATCAAGACGCTTACGGTCTCTGATGGAGCCAAGTCTAAGCTCGAATCTTCCCTCGTAACCCTTTTGTATAAGCTCGTTGCCGATAAAGAAGAGTCCGTTCTCATTAAAATCAAATACGACAAGCTTTTTACAGCCGAATTTTAACACCTGACGGCATATCTCCGAACCGATCGAACCTGCACCGCCGGTAACTACAACCGTTTTATCCTTAACGAAGTTCTTCACGACCTCCATATCAAGACTTACGCTGTCGCGGTGTAAAAGGTCTTCTATACGAATATCCTGAACACTTGCGTGACGGAGATTTGAGGCATCGTCAATACTTGCAAAGCGTTTTACGAATATACTTTTATTTTTACAGGTGTTTATTACATACTCAAGACGATCGGGCGAAATGGTTGGTATTGCAACAATGACACCCTGAGCGTCCGTCTTTGTAATGAGTTCGGAAAGCTGATCTACACCGCCGAGTATCTTTGCACCCGAAACCGACTTGCCGATAAGGGTCTGGTCATCATCCACAAAGCCTAAGACCCTATAGCCCTCGTTATCGAGCGAGATCTTTTGAGCAAAGAAGCTGCCTGCGGCACCTGCGCCGTAAATGAGTATTCTTTTAACATCTTTATCCGCTACCCTGTTATGACCCTTAAGAAGATCAGCAATGGTGGAATACGCCTTTACCGCACATCTTCCGGCAATGGTAAGCATTGTAAGAAAGACGAACATCAAAATAAAGAAGGCGGTTGAAAGATCCATACCCATACTGCGGTTGAACCTTGTCCAACAAACAACGACGACAACCGTAAACAGTACCGAAAGTACCGCTTTAAGTCCGTCGAGGATGCCTATTCTTCTCCATACACCGTTATAACAGCGGCATACGATATTGGTAAGAACAAATATACCAAAGGTTGTGAGAATAATAAGAAGTTCATCGGGTTGATTGGTCATATCCGACGAAACTATCAGTCCTGCACCATATACCGAGAAGAAGACCGATATAAAGTCCCACAGTAACAACATTATATAGGGTAAAAAGCGGCGAAGTTTTACCAGCATTTTAACACTCCCGTCGTTTTTTCATTGAAGTGCATATTATATTGTAAACAGCAAGTCTGCTCTTAATACTACGCACACGAGAATTATACTACATATCTTTGCAAAAGTCAATAAATAACGCCGTATCAATAGCTGTTGATACGGCGTTATTTTAACCACTCCCTGAGGGTCAAAAGTATCTTCTTTTCGCGTCTTGACACCTGCACCTGTGTCATATTGAGTCTTTTGGCGGTCTCGCTTTGGGTCTTATGTTCAAAATACCTGAAGGCTATAAGCCTTTTATCCCCTTCATCAAGGGTATTAAGGGCGTTAAATAGGGATATTTTTTCAACGATTCCCTCTTCACCGAATGAAACGGGAAGTTCTATAGGTGCTTCATCGTCATCGGGAGAAAGGGATAACGGTACCGCCGATGAACAAAGTGCCTCCGCAGTTTCTGCCTCTGACACACCGAGCTTTTGTGCAAGCTCGCTTATGCTCGGCTCTCTGCCCAATGTTTTTGACAGCTCTTCGCGTATGGCTGCCGCCTTTAGCGATAACTCCTTTAGGCTTCTTGACACCTTAACGGCTCCTCCGTCACGAAAGAGTCTTTTGATTTCCCCTAAAATTACCGGAACGGCATAGGTGGAAAAGGCAAAGCCAAGGCTTTCGTCGAATCGGTCGGCGGCATTTACAAGGCCTACACAACCCGCTGAATAAAGGTCATCATATTCTATGCCCTTACCTTTAAAGCGTTTACAAAGTGAATGCACCAGCAAAAGATTAGAGCTAATAAGTTCATCTCTGCTTTTAAGCATTTTTTACTCTCTGTGACAGACGCTTAGTAAGCGTAACACTTGTGCCTTTGCCCTTTTTCGATGTGACGGTAACCTTATCCATAAAGCTTTCCATCACAGAGAAGCCAAGACCGCTGCGTTCCTCCGAGCCGGTGGTAAAAAGCGGTTCCATCGCCTTTTGAACATCCTCTATACCGCGTCCCGTGTCGCGTATTTTTATTCTGACGGTATTCTTATCAAGCAGCTGCACCATTATGTATATCTTACCGATAACATCGGGATAGGCGTGTACTATGCAGTTGGTTACCGCCTCACTCACCGCGGTTTTTATATCCTGAAGCTCCTCTACTGTAGGGTCGAGCTGTGCAATAAATGCCGACACAGCCACCCTTGCGTATCCCTCGTTGGAGCTTTTTGAGGGAATTGTCAGCTTGATTTCATTTGTTGACTTCATCTGTTTGCTCCTTTCTTATCTCAACAAGACGGTCAATACCTGCCATCTGCATTATTTTTTGCATTCGTGCACAGGGACATACCACCTCTGTTTTGCCCTTTGACAGACTCATTTTTCGGTATCTGCCCATAATAAGTCCTATCCCCGATGAATCCATAAAGGAAACGTCGGAAAAATCAAGTATTAAAAGCTTTGGGCGGTAGCTTTGTATATTTGCATCTATATCCTCCCTGATCTTAGGTGCTATATGATGGTCTATCTCTCCGCAAAGGTAAGCGGTGACCACCTCGTTTGATGCTTCGCATCTGACCATTTTTATTCCTCCCGATAAAAAAATAAGGACAAGTCCATTGTAGGACCTGTCCTTTAAAAAATTGAGTTTATCTTGTTGTCGAAAAAGCGGTTTTTAACCTATTTTTGCTATACCTTCTTTTATGAGGGCAATCTTTTCTTTTAAGGTCTCGGCACGTGCCTTATCTGCCTCAACTACCTGTGCGGGAGCCTTTGAGATGAATGCCTGGTTACTAAGTCTGCCCAAAAGGGATGCTAAATTCTTTTCGGCATCGTTGAGTTCCTTTTCAAGTCTCTTCTTCTCTGCCTCAAGGTCAACAAGCTCGTTCATGGGGATAAATACGCTCGCATCCGCAGTAACTATATTTACTGCTCCGTCAATATTGAAATCATCACCGACCGTAACCTTTGAAGCCGAGGCAAGCTTTACAAAGAAGCCGCCGCAGGATTCAAATGTATTTTTATCTGCAGTAGCGATGAATACCTCAGCCTTCTTTGAGGGAGGAACATTCATTTCACTTCTGCGGTTACGTATTGCCTTGATGGCTGCCATAACCTTTTCGAAGTTCTTTTCATCCTCGGTAAAGTTAAGCGCATCGCTGTATACGGGGAAGTCTGAGATCATAATACTCTCGCCCTCGTGGGGTAAGGTCTGCCATATTTCCTCTGTAATAAAGGGCATAAAGGGATGGAGAAGCTTTAAGGTACTGCTCATAACATATACAAGTACTGCTCTTGCCTGTGCCTTTGCAGTCTCGTCCTCACCGTTAAGACGAACCTTACAAAGCTCAATATACCAGTCACAAAGTACATCCCAAATAAAGTCGTAAAGTTTACTTACCGCAACACCTATTTCAAACTTTTCGAGATTGTCGGTGACCTCTTTTACTATATCGTTGAACTTTTTAAGCACCCATTTATCCTCAATAAGAAGCTCGTTGGGAATATGAGGTGCGGGTTCGTTTTCGTCAAGATTCATCAAAATAAATCTTGCGGCATTCCAAAGCTTGTTTGCAAAGTTACGGCTTGCCTCCGCCTTTTCTGGAAGGTATCTCATATCGTTACCGGGAGCATTACCTGTTGAAAGGGTAAAGCGGAGTGCATCCGCACCAAACTTTTCAATCTCTTCAAGAGGATCGATACCGTTGCCGAGGCTCTTTGACATCTTTCTGCCCTGAGCATCACGAATGATTCCGTGAATAAGTACGGTATCAAAGGGGGTCTTATCCATCTGCTCGATACCCGAGAAGATCATTCTTGCGACCCAGAAGAAAATAATATCGTATCCCGTTACGAGTGTGCTGGTGGGATAAAAATGCTTAAGGTCTTCGGTGTTTTCGGGCCAACCGAGTGTTGAGAAGGGCCAAAGTGCCGATGAGAACCAGGTATCGAGTGTATCGGAATCCTGATTTATGTTCTTACTGCCGCACTTTGAACAACAGTCGGGTGTGGTCTTTGAAACGGTTATCTCACCGCAATCTGCACAGTACCATGCAGGGATTCTGTGACCCCACCAAAGCTGACGTGAAATACACCAATCCTTTATATTTTCCATCCAATGAAAGTATGTCTTTTCAAAACGCTTGGGAATAAACTGTGTTTCGCCGTTTTTAACGACCTCTAACGCAGGTTTTGCAAGAGGCTCCATCTTAACAAACCACTGTGTTGATATTCTGGGTTCAACAGCGGTGTGACAGCGATAGCAGGTACCGACATTATGAACATGGGGCTCTACCTTTATAAGATAGCCCTGTTCCTCAAGCTCCTTGACTATTGCCTTACGGCAGTCATCCTTATGCATACCCTGATACTTGCCGCCGTTTTCGTTTATATAACCGTCCTCGGTAAATACGTTAATGATGGGAAGATCGTGACGTCTGCCGACCTCAAAGTCATTGGGATCGTGTGCGGGGGTGATTTTAACTACACCGGTACCGAAATCCTTTTCAACATATGTGTCTGCAACAACGGGAATCTCTCTGCCGACAAGGGGTAAAATAAGCATCTTACCTATTTTATCCTGATATCTCTCATCCTCGGGATGAACCGCAACGGCGGTATCGCCAAGCATTGTTTCGGGACGTGTGGTTGCAAGTTCGATATATCCGCTGCCGTCGGCAAAGGGATAACGGATATGCCAGAAATGTCCCTCTTTTTCTTCGTATTCAACCTCTGCATCCGAAATGGAGGTGCAGCACTTTGAACACCAGTTTATCATTCTTTCTCCACGGTAGATAAGACCCTTATCGTAAAGGCGTACAAATACCTCTTTTACAGCCTCACTGCAGCCCTCGTCCATAGTAAAACGCTCACGGTCCCAGTCGCATGAGGAACCGAGTTTGCGAAGCTGCTTTGTGATTCTTGAGCCGTACTCATTCTTCCAAGCCCAAGCTCTTTCAAGAAAAGCCTCTCTGCCGATTTCTTCCTTTGTGATACCCTCTTTACGCATAGCCTCAACTATCTTTGCTTCGGTAGCGATGGATGCATGATCGGTACCGGGTACCCAGAGTGCATTATAGCCCTGCATACGTCTGAAACGGATAAGTGTATCCTGAAGCGCATTATCAAGTGCGTGACCCATATGAAGCTGACCCGTAATGTTTGGAGGGGGCATAACTATGGTGTAGGGCTTTTTTGATTTATCTATTTTGGTATGAAAATAACCGTTATTTACCCAAAAGTCATATATTCTTGTTTCGACCTCTTTGGGATCATAGGTCTTTGCGAGTTGTTTTTCCACGTGAATTTCCTCCGATCAATCTACTTTTCTTATAGGACTGCGTTTTGAGATCTTGACGGGGATCTTCTTCATATCGTCCTCTGTTTTTACAGGCTCTTCAAACACCTTGGGATTTTCAAGACTGTCAAATATTATGCCAAGCTTTTCGATAACCTCATCCAAAATAATGCTTATTTCATCCTTTGCATCCTTGATGGATGTTTTGGTAGTGTTGAGGCCTTCCTGTGCGGCTTCGCGTATTACGGCACTTGTTTTTTCGATATGCTCTGCCTTTATTCTTGCTTCGCTGACTATCGACTGTGCATTTATTCTTGCCTGTGTAAATATCTTTCCTACCTGATGGCTTATTTCATCGGTAAGCTCTGCATTTACATCGCTCAATGCCTTGTTTTGTGATTCAAGATCATCACACTTTGCATCAAGGCTGTCCACCCTTTCACGAAGCTCCTTTATGCTTTCCTCAAGCTCGGCATTGCTGCTTTCAAGCTCTTCGCACTTAGTATTTGCCTTTTTGAGCTTTGCGGTGGATTCTCTTTGAAGTTCGTTTATGTACTGCATAACATCGGCACGGTCAAAACCGCCGAAAAGTGTCTTTTTGAAAACCTTTGTCTGCATATCTATTCTCCTTTATCCGATTCATCATCGGTGGTTAGATTGGTTTTGTTTTTCTTATCAATAAGCACATCAATTACCGTACCCGTTATAAGTCCCAAAAGGGTGGTTCCCGCTACAAAATGTGCAACGTATCCGGTAACAAGGCCGAGGGTGATACCAAGTGCAAGACCTGCAGCCGCACCGTATGCGGTGCCGTCAACGTGTTTTTTCTGCGGGGTATCGGATGTGACCTTTACCTGCTTTTTTTCTTCGGGCATAACATTTCCTCCCGTTTTTTGATATACACATTTATTATAATCACAAAATTTCCATAATGCAAGAGTTTTCGTCGGTTTTAAGCCTTACTAATCGGTTTTTCTGCCGGTTCTCATTATCTGCGACCCTGCCGTAACCGTAAAATTCAGGGAGGAGATCATTTTTTGGGGGCTGTTTTTGTAGGCTTCATAGTAGTCTTTATTATGCTTTCGCAACACCTTTGTAAGTCCGATAACGTCGGTTCCCTGCTCGGCGGTCAAAAACAAAAGGTCGTTTATTCCGCTTTTTAGGGTGCTTTCAACCGCAGAGTTTATCATTTCATCCGTAACGGTATAGCGTTCCCTCTCCGCAACGGTGCATCTTACCGTTACAGAAATATCGATCAATCCCTCGGAAATGTCGGATGTCTTAATATCGGTATCGGCATAAAGTATCTTTACTGCAGCGGCACCCTTGTCTGTTTGCACCGACATTGTAGGGTTATGAAGTTGATTTAATACCAAAGATAGATAAAAACCGTTTTCTCTGTCAATCGTTTCAAGGTTTTTATCTTTTTGAAACAGCACAGTGCCCGACACAAAAAGCTCCTTGTTTTGTTGCTCAAGATGCGGCATAAACACATCTCCCAACCCCATCTGGATATTAACCGCCGCCATCATAGCGGTAAGTGCGGCACAGTTGCCGTTTTGCACGTTTTTTTGTAAAAGAGTAAAGATATAGTTATTATCGGAGGCTGAAAGGTTTTCGTTTTTTATGGTCTCACCTGCGTTTTTCGACCACAAAAGATAACAGTCCTCGCGCATATCCGAGTCTCTTATTATGAAATCAATTATCTCATCAAGCCTTTGAGATACCGCCTCTTTCCCGAGTATTACTATTCTGTTGTTTGCATAAAAGGGATCTTTTCCTATTGTCGAAGTTATTATTGAAAAGGCTTCGCCGAGACTTTTTGCCTTGACCGATGCCGTCTGTGTTTTTTGATCGGAGCTGCTGTCATTTCCCTGTGGCTTAAAATACAGTACGGAAACCGTAAATTCATCCTTTGTGAAATCTATTCCTACACTTTCGACTATCACCTTTTGCTTTAGGTCTTGGTTACCCGCACATCCCGTAAGCATAAATAAAACCGCAACGGACAATATCGCCGATACTAATTTTTTAAGCATCTTTTACCTCCGAAAACAAGTGCCGCTATGGGCAGAACAAAAGAAAATACGGCTATCAGCGTCAGACTTACGGCGGGTGTAAAAAGTATTGGATATCCTCCTATATCTCTCGCAAGAGCAAAAGATATCGCCATAACCAATGCCGCCGAAACTCCGCTTCTTACATAGATGTTTTTAATGATTTTTTCAAGACAGAATGCCGCCAGGGTAATACAGACCGAGCATTTTATGAATACGCCTATTATCCAGACAAATATAAGCAGCGGCTCAAGGTCTAAAAAGGACCATCTTGATACATTCCCCGCCGCACTGTCATACGGAAACATAGTAATAAAAGAAAAATCTCCTATGACAAGTATCACCGTTAAAAGCACCAGTACCACCGTTATAAAGGATACCGACATATATATAATACAGGCCTTTCTCAATTTTGTTTTTACGAACTGTAAGAGGACGCAAAGTATTGCCGCCTCCATAGAGCGTGACAATGAGGATAAAAAGGACCTAAATAACGCACCGTTGCCGTAATAATCAAAGGATAACAAATTGTTGGTATCAAAGCTTGAAAATCCCGTAGCAAATAAAAGCAGTACCGCCGCGATTATCAGTATTACAACCGCGACCGAGGCTCGTGCAATACCCTCTATGCCCTTTAATGCCGCAAAAAAAGCCAGAACGCAGGGTAGCATAAAGCCGTAAAAAACATATTGTGAAAATACCGAGGTAGATATAAAAACATCAAACCTTGCCACCGTTACCGAGGCGGTCCATATAAGAAAAAGAGCATAAGAAACAGCCACCGCAACGCCAAATGTCCTTGATCTTTCGTAACACACCGTCACGACCGACCCTCCTCTTTTATAGAGGAGAAGGACGGGTATAAACTGCAACGCTGTTACGGGAAGGGTCAAAGCAAACGCCAAAATATCCACAGAGCCGTATCCCCCTGTAAAAAACGAGGGTGAATAGGTAAGTGATACTATTATTCTGCTTATTATCAGAAGACAGGCGGTCTGACCTGCACTTATCTTTGGTGTCATATCTCATCATCGCTCCCCGTAAACGAATTGACATCCGCCGTTTTTTTACCGAGCTTTTTATAGTTGAATCTGAATAATGAATCCCTGATCCCCTTTTTATCAAAGGGTGCAAAGGGAGAAACGATGGGTACCGAAAAGCTTTTTACCGAACACAGTCCCACAAATAAAAACACCGACAAAAGCGCTATTCCGTAAATACCCGAAACGGTGCCGACTATTATATAAAGTATGCGCAAAACAGAGGTCTGATTGTAAAGATCGGGGGTAATAAAGGAGGCTATTGCCGATAAGGCACAAACTATTACGGTGGGCGCACCTATAAGACCTGCAGATACCACCGCCTCACCTATTACAAGACTGCCTACTATACTTACGCTTTGTCCCATACTCTTGGGAAGCCGCATACCCGCCTCCCTCATCATTTCATAAAGCAACAGCAAGAATACCGATTCGGTTGCGGCAGAAAAAGGGGTGGATACCGCACTGTTCATAATGGAATATATTATTGAGGAGGGAAAGACCTCCGGATTATACTGTGCAAGTGCAATATAGGTTCCTATAAGCCCTATCGACAGCATTATGGAAATCAGCTTTACCGTACGGGTCAGAAGGGCAAAATACGGGCGGTTCACATAATCATCGGGTGTCTGCAGATGCTCTATCAGAAGGTACGGTGCAAAAACCGCTTCCGGAGATCCCTCCGCCATTACCGCTACCCTGCCCTCACTTAGTTTTGAGCTTAAAACATCCGGACGCACCGTCATTCCGAGCGTATTGTAAAGGGTGTTTTCTCTTTTTTGGAGTATCTCCTTTAAACTCCCCGCCTCAAAAATCTCACTTAAATTTGATGAAACAAGTGTTTTACGCATCTCATCTACAAGCTTTTTGGGAGCCTTGTCCTCAAGGTAGCAAAGCACGACCCTGGTGTTGGTGGTACTTCCTACATTTAAATTTTCGAACCTTAATGTATCGGTCTTTAATCTGCGGGTAATCATTGAAATGTTAACATTTAGAACCTCAATAAAGGATTCCCTTGAGCCGTATTCGCTCACCTCGATATCGGGCGAGGATACCGCTCTGAAGGGGTACATCCTAATATCTGCATAAAGCACCTTGCTGAGATTTCCCGCAAAAATAAGAGCACATCCGCCAAAAAGCTGCTGCTTTGCCTTTTCAATATCATATATCACCTTGGTATCTGCGGCGGATATTACCGAGTTTTCAAGATACTCCAAAAGCATTTCTTCATCCTCAGGAAGCTCTGTGGCGGAAAGCATCGGACGAATCACAAGATGTCCGAGGTCGGTTTTGGAGGTCATCGAATCGAGAAACACCAGATGTATACTGTGTCCGAAAATGCAAAAGTGTCTGAATTTTACATCCTCATTATCCAAAAGACTTTCTTTAAAGTCGTAAAAAAACACGCTATCCATAATTTCACCCGTATTATTTTGGGTACTACGGCACAAAATATTCAAAAAAACAAAGGGGCTTTTTTGTGTTTACGGTTGCTTTAAGATGCGTTATTATGTATTTCTTTCTTATCTTTGCCGTCAGGCTTATGGGAAAACGTCAGATCGGCGAACTTCAATCGGGTGAGCTGGTGGTGACGGTGCTTTTATCCGAAATCGGTGCTCTTCCCATAACCGACCCGCAGGTTCCGTTATACGTCACCTTTATTGCAATCGGTGCTATTGTGGCTATAGAGGTTATTACCTCCTTTATAACGCTTAAAAGTCCCTTTTTAAGAAACGTGGAAACGGGCGATGCGGTGCTTATAATTGACGACGGAAGGCTGTTACAGGACGAGCTTAAGCAGATGCGATTATCCATTGACGATCTGTGTGAGGATTTCAGACTCTGCGGAGTATTTGACCTTTCAACCGTTCAGTACGCATTTATAGAGGCAAACGGCAGATTATCATATCTTTTATTTCCGCAGTACCGTCCCAAAGAAGCCGGATACGAGGCGTTAAAAAAGGAGGACGGAGGTCTTGTGAGGGTAATTATCAGCGACGGTCATATTGATGAAAAGGCGCTTAAAAAGATCAAGATGAGCGATGCCGACCTTGAAAAAATATTAAAAAAAGAGGGCGTAGATGCCCAAAATGTCTTTTTTATGTCGGCAGACAAAACCAAGCGGTATTATCTTATAAAAAACGAAAAGCAATAAAAAGCCACGTTGCCCGGGTGTTAAAAAGACACCCGGGCAACGTACTGTACCTTATTTTGTTTTTCGGTTTTCCTTACTTTGAGATGAAATTGTGTCCTTGTCGGTTATAACTGCATATCCCGTTTTTGAACTAACCTCGACCTCATATTTACATTCATTGCATATCAACTTTATCTCATAAACATATATAGAATCTGTTATCTTGCTGCCGATGTCAAGCTCGGTTTCGATTTCGGAAATTATTATATCCTTGCTCTCGACATTACCAATATGCTCTGCGATAAGCAGTTTTGCCTCCTCGATCGCCTGTTCCTCGGTAATAACGCGGGAATTGTTTGCCGATAAAAACGCCGTCCCGAAAAAAGCTCCAAAGGCTATCGCAGACACCACGATAATACATATCAAGGTTATTACCACCGTTTTGACGGTGGTTTTTATATTGAAGGATCTTTTTGCCTTTCTGACAGTTTCCTCGTCAGCCGGTTCAATAGTAACCTCTATACCATTATCCTCATCAATCATCTCTAAAACTCTTTTGGATTTTTGAATCTCGGCCTCTACCATCGTTCTTTGTTTTTTTGACGCGGTACCATCCTTATATTTTTTATAAAGCTCGTCAAAATTCATTGTGTAACCTCCATTAATTTTTTTAAGTTTTCTCTTGCTCTGTGAAGAATCACCTTCACGTTTGACACACTTTTTTGTGTAATTACAGATATTTCCGATATGCTCATTGCTGAAAAGTAAAAGAGCAACACAGCTTCCTTCTGATCCTCCTGCAAAAGAGATACACATCTGTAAAGCGAACGGTATTCTTCCTGGCGTATGATACCGTCAAGCAAATCATCACAAGGGTCAAACACGGTGTCATCCATAGGCAACCGCGAAAGGTATTTTTTGTTTCTGCAAATTGAATAATACTCGTTTCTGCATACCGTAAACAACCACGCTTTAAAATCCCTGACGGTTTCATCTGCCGTCTGCAATGCCTTAAAAAAAGCGGTTGATACTATTTCTTCTGCAAGCACCTTGTTTTTACAAAGTGAAATAGTATACAAAAGCATTGGATTATAATATTTTGAAAACAGTTCCTGAACTATATCATTTTTTATGACCCTCACCCGCCTTTCTGTTTATAAGACGCAAAAGCCATCAAAAGGTTACAAAAAAGGCGTTTACTTGTCGTAAACGCCTTTTGCTCAGTTCAATACTCCGTCTATTTTGACGGCATCTAGTATTACCTTGCCGGAGGTGGTTATTTCTACCGTATGCACTCCATAGTCCATTCCCGCCGCCGAAAGAACCGCTTCTTTGTACTTTGTATCGGTGGAATCGTCATAAAGGTTTATTTCTATCGGCTCTGCGCCGTCTATCGACACATACATTTTGCCCTGTGTCCGCGCTTTATATGAGAGTATTTTGAAATCATATCCCGTATAGCTAAAGGATGCACCGCCGCCTGTAGACGTATAGGCAGCATTATGTGCAGAAAGCTTCCAGGCATACTGCGTTGACCAACTGCCCGTCAGAGCGATATCTCCGTTTTCCGCCTCTACGGTTACCGTTTCCGCAGAATTTCGTCTTATCTTTATGGCATCAACACTGACCCTGCCCTCTGCCCTTATGGTGACGGTATGTGTTGCATAGGTAAGCTCTGTTTTAAATACTGTAACGTTATACTCAGGATCTGTAGACGATGTGTATAGGTCGATTTCGGTTTCTGCACCGCCGTCTACCGAAACATACATTTTACCCTGTGTAGATGACCTATAGGAGATAACCGACAGATGATCTCCCTCAAAATCAAAGCTGACAGATCCACCCGTTTTAAAGCTCACGGCATTATGTCCCGACAGCTTCCAAGCATACGTTTTTTCATAATCGCCAATATAATCTGCGTCGAGTATATCCTCTACCTCTATGGTAACTTCGTCCTTTATGGGTGTCTGGCAGATATCTATATATCCTTCGATTCCGAACGCATCTATTACCGCCTTACCCTCGGTACGAAGGGTAATAACGTGTTTACCCTCGGAAAGCTTTCCGCTTTTATAGACCGTTTCTTTGAAATATGTATCCGCCTTATCAGCATAAAGATCCGCCGCAAGTATCTCATCGCCGTCGTCTATGCTTACATATATTTTACCTTGGCTTGGAGATTTATATGAAACTATTGAAAATGCCGTTCCGTTAAGTGCGAACTGAACCTTACCGCCCTGTGTTGTATGAAGTGCGTATTTGTCCGAGAAGTTTTTGTTACATCTTTTCACCCAGGCATTTGAAACCTTCATAATACCGAGGTAATCCTCTATCTCATTCAGTTCAAAATCATATTCGGACTCAACTTCTGCATAACAGGTATGCTCACTGTTATTTATAAGACTTAAACCTGCTATGGCAAAATCATAGTTACCGTAATTTGCCGCATTGTTTTCGTGAATGGTTATACCGCTTATGGTAAGAGTATCAAAAAGACTTTCATATGCCACTTTGGTATGGTTATTCTCCCCATATCCAAAAGAAAAATTGCTTAGAGGTATCTGCAGATGGTTCCAACCCTGTGACAGACTGTATACCGAGGGGTCGTCCTCTGTTGCGGCATTAAAGAGTCTGTAGCGGTATGCCCAGTTTTCGGTAACACTTGAAAAGTAGGATTGGTCGTACATCGACTCGTGACTGAAGCCTCCATATGGAATGAGCTGTAAAAGTATCTGATAGGAGGTTATATCCGAAATATATACCCAGGTATCTACCGTCCAATTTTCTTCATAACCTGCAACATCCGCAATAACCGGTGTTTTAAAACCGACTCCGCTTTTTCGTGCTTCACCGACCTGCGTATCGTAAAAATATGCCGTATCGGGACAGTCCTCAGGGGCACCGTATTCTGATGTATTTATAATTGAAAATCTATCTGAAACATCGGAAAGTGTGCAAACCATATCACTGACAGATTTTTGCTTATCCGCATCAATAAGGCTGATGTTTGAAATACGGTCGTTACATATATCACAGCTTTCGCAATCTATGAGTTGTCCAAGAATACCTATCGAATCAAGCGCAACCTCTCCCTCGGCACGAAGCCTTACGGTATGACCCTTGTCATCAAGGTCGGTTATCTGATAGGTTTTTGAAATCTCCTCTTCCTCGCCGTTGTCGATCGAAATGAACCTTTTGCCGACACCCAAGGTATTAACGGTAAGCTCGGTGCCGATAAAGTCAAAATTAACCAATCCACCATTATCTGTTTTTATTGCAGACGCATTATCATAGCTATCTCCCGTGACCGCGGTCCATTTTGAGGTAGGCTTGATCTTATCAAGATTTTCGGCGGGTTCTATATCACGGTATACAGTTTGTACCTTGTCCGCAAAGCTAAGATCGAGATTTGATCTGTCTGTTACATACATATTATCAAATCGGAAGGTGTAGGGAGCATCCGCACCCGTATAGGCGGTTGCGGGATTATAGAAGGTTATCTTATATATGGTAATATCCTTATAACCCTCGCCGAAATAATCTTCGTTTATCCTTAATGCCATATTGCGAAGCGGCATCTCAAGTTTGTTCCAACCCGATTTAAGTCCTTCGCCCTTATTGGCATAGGCATTCATAAGACCGTAGCTGAAACCGTAATAAGCTTTGTCGGTACTGCTTTCGTTTTCACCTATTCTCGCTTCAAAAACGGTTGACATATTCCGTATATCATCTATATACATATCCATACAAAATACGTCTGTATCGTAATATGCCTTAGTGGACATTCCCGAAAGTGTAATACGGTAGTCAACGTGAATGGGATATCCATCGATACGAAGGCTGGAGGTACCTTGTGCCTTTTCGTCAAGATCAAAGCTGCTTCCGTACCACTCGGTAATGATTCCTCCGTCAAGAGCGTTATAGTCGCAGGTGGAAACCCATCTGCCGTTGTTTTCGCACTCGGGTATCTCGTAGGTAGAGGTGTACTCAATAAGTCGGATATCATCAAACTTCACGGTGACTCCGCTTACGGTCTTACACCATATACTCATATATTTAAAATTCCAATTTATGTTTTTTCTGGTATTATGAGAAACATTATCGGTAGCAAAGTTTACGTCTATCTCCTGCCATCCCGAGCCGTGCATTGTATGCTGAACCCTGTAATTATAGCTTGAGGTAGAGTTGCCGAAGGTTATATAAAAGGTAAAAGAATCCTCCTGCGGAGTATCATAAACGGCATCGTGGTCGCAGGCAATGGCATCGCAGTCGCTGACATACACCCACATCTTTATGTTTTGGGCGTATGGGTCGGTTACGGTAAAATTAAACGCACCAACATTTGTCTGGAATAAAACAAATTGATCCGCGGCGGCACTTGCCGTAACGGACAGCGATCCTCTGCCCTGCTTTCTGTCCCATCTGTCCGTCCTCGGAGTTGCGGACATTGCGGATGAATTAATACCGTTGGTGTTATCAAGTGTCATAAGCGAGGTGGAGGTATAAGAAAGACCGCCCTGACCCGCTAGATCGGTCAAGGTGGTCTTCTGATTAGCACCTGTTGCAGACGCAGTTATAACACTACCCGTAACAACGCTCATTGTTACAAGTATAACGGTTAATAATAATGATACCGTTTTTTTCATACAGTTTCTCCCTTACAGAAGTTTTTTTATATTCTCAGCCACAAAGGTACCAAGCACCTTTATGCCTTGTTTGGACAAATGTATATTATCCTCACAGATATACTGCTCTTTATCGGCATCTATTACCGAAAAGTTATCTATAAAAACAACATCCTGATTTTGTGCGACACGTTTCAACGCTTCGTTATACATTATAATATCGCTGATTTTATGAAAATCAGAATCCTTCTTAACGGGGGTAGAGGAAGCAACCACTATTTTTGCTCCCGTAGTCTTTAACGCTTCAACCACCCTTGTCATATCACGGGTGTACTCATAAAGCTCTGTAAAGCGTTCGTTTTGATAATGCTCCTTGCGGGTTATATCCCATATACCGCAGTTTACATATATAATATCAAATTTTTCGTTTGCAAGCCATTCATCAAGATGCCAAAGGGTATATCTTGAAAAACGGCAGTTATCATCAGGGCCGTGAACCTCCGCCGTATCCGACAAAAGCTTATATACCATAGGCTGAATGTTCAGACGTATGGAATCTCCCAATAACAGTACCTTTTTCATTATAAGCCCTTTGCATATTCCTTAATAATAAGGAAGTCCTTTAACGCTTCGGGTTTTTGGTTGGGGTTTCTGAGAAGTGCGGCAGGATGAAATGTTCCCATTATATTAAAGCCGTTTTTATCGTAAACCTCACCGTGCTGTTTGGTCACCTTAAAATCGGGAGATATAAGTCGCTGTGCAGATATTCTTCCCAGACACACTATAAGACTCGGCTTTATAATCCTTACCTGCTCACGCAGATACTCAATGCACATATCCTGCTCCTCGGGACGCGGATCGCGGTTTGAGGGCGGACGGCATTTACACATATTTGCAATATATACGCTTTCTCTGTCAAGCTCTATTGCCTCTAAAAACTTATCGAGTAGCTGACCTGCTCTGCCCACGAAGGGAATTCCCGACAGGTCCTCCTTTTCACCCGGAGCCTCACCGATAAACATTATTCTTGCATTTTCGTTTCCGCTGCCGAACACAACATTTGTCCTTGTCTTACAAAGCTCACACCTTGTGCAGCCTGAAACCTCGTTTTTTAATTCAGATAAACTCTTTTGCACCATTTTTTCCTCCGAAAAATCAACCGGTACATACATTATAATATATTATCCGCCTTAATACAATTTAAAAAATGCTATTTTTACTTGAATTTTTTTGTATATGGTGATAAACTTAACAAAGAATTCATTGAAGGAGTTAAAATTATGGCAAAAACAGTACCTATCGAAATATCAGCAAGACATCTTCATTTGTCACAGGCAGACCTTGAAACACTTTTTGGCAAGGGCTATCAGCTTACCCCCAACAAGGATCTTTCACAGCCCGGTCAGTGTGCTTGTGAAGAAAGAGTTACCGTTGTAGGTCCCAAGCGAGAGCTCAAGGGTGTTTCGGTTTTAGGACCCGTCAGACCCGAAACTCAGGTTGAGATCTCACTTACAGATGCTCGTTCCATCGGTGTTGCCGCTCCCATTCGTGAGTCCGGCGATATCGCAGGTTCATCAGGATGTAAGCTTATCGGACCTGCAGGTGAGGTTGAGCTTACCCAGGGTGTCATCGCTGCTAAAAGACATATACATATGACCCCCGCAGATGCTGAAAATCTCGGTGTTTCAGACAAGGAGATCGTTTGTGTAAAGGTTGATTCCGACGGAAGAAAGACTATTTACGACGATGTTATTGTAAGAGTAAGCAATTCTTACGCTCTTGCTATGCATATTGATACAGACGAAGGAAACGCTGCTTGTGTTGCAGGAAATATGGTCGGCGAGATCGTTAAATAATTTCTACCCATCATTCATTTCACCCTCTTCGGTACCACCGCGGAGGGTGATTTTTTCGTCTTAATAAAATATGTGTTCACAAAAAGTTACAATTTTGTAATAACTCACAAAAATTTTCTACATATAGTTCCGTTTCTCTTGACTTTTTTCATATTTTTTAGTAATATACATATACAAACGCAATAATTTTTTACACGGCTTTTGCCGTGAAAGACAGAAAGGAAATATCAGCTATGAAAAAATCACTCAGACTGATCTGCCTTGTTCTTGCAATCGCTCTCTCGGTTGCTTGTCTTGCAGGATGTGGTGAAGAAGCTACTTCATCCAATCAGGATGCTACATCTTCAAATGTAGAATCCAAGAAAGAAACCGATAAGTTCGATGACTACACCGATAACGAGCTTCCCGATTACGATCTCGGCGGTGTAACACTCCTGGTTGCTTCCGGTTTTGAAGACATCCTCTTCCCCGATGAAGAAGCCAACGAGCTTGCTGCAAGAAGAAAAAAGTGGATCGATGACTGCAAAACACAGTACAATTTTGAGCTTGAGCATGTTTACTATGCTTGGGACAAGATGACCGATACTCTTATGCCCGACCTTATTTCAGGTGAGTACGTTGCAGACTTCGTTCTCCCCGTTATCCGTCAGGCAGGTCCCTTCATTCAGGCACGTCTTTGCTACGACCTCGCTTCAGGCGACTTTGCAAAGTATCTTGACTTTACCAAGCCCTGGTGGGACAGAACCATGACCAAGGCATCAACCATCGCAGGTAAAACCTACTGCTGTACTCCCCAGTTTACTTCGGCTGCAAACACCACTTGGGTTTGCTTCTTCAACCGTAGTCTTATGGAAGAGTTAGAGGTTGATCCCGACAGCATTTATGATATGCAGGAAAACGGCACATGGACTTGGGATAAGTTCCGTGAGCTTTCAAAGAAGGCTGTTAAGGACCTTAACGCAGACGGTAATATGGACCACAACGACCGTTGGGGCTTCACCTCTGCAAGATGGCACATCTTCAACAACTTCGTAACCGTTGCAGGTCTTGACTACGTTATCGAAAAGGATAACAAGTTCGTTTACAACCTCAACAACTCCGAAGCTATCACAGCTCTTACCACAATGAACGAGATCTTCACCTCTGATAACATCTATTGGGCAGGTGAAGCAGGTGCTGCAGGCGACAACCCCGGTATGCTTGGTATGTTCTCTGCTGACAAGGCACTCTTCATGCTCTACTCTGTTGACGCATGTCAGAGACCTCAGATTCGTGAAATGGAATCCGACTTTGGTATGGTTCTTACTCCGAAGTATAAAGAGGGTTCAGAGTACATCTCCCGTGCAGAGCAGACAACCAAGTGTCTCTTCGTTCCTGTAACTGCACAGTATAAGCTTGAGACTGCATTCGCTGTTCAGGCACTTTCATACAACGCTTGGAAGATCGGTGTTCCCGATATCATGGAGCTTAACTTCGCACAGTACGTTCGTGACGACGGAAGTGAATACTGCATCTACGAAGTATTCAACCACACCACCTTCACCGTTGACCAGCTTCTCTTCGCAGTTGGTGTTGAAACCACTTGGTTAAACATCATCAACACTAACCTCAGTACTCCTTGTACTCAGCAGCCGGGTGCAGATATGTCAGGTGCTGTTCAGACAATTTCTACTCAGGTTCAGACGCTTCTCAACGAGTTCTACGGTCAGGCGACCGAGAGCTGACGATCAATCAAATAAAAAGGATGAGGGAAACCTCATCCTTTTTTTGTTTTGTAAAAAGTCATAATTTGCTGGAATTATCTGGATTCGATGCGGATTTTGCACTTTTTGCTATTATGAGTAGACTTTTTAAATCAATTTGTATATTTTCTTACATTGGGTCTTTGCTTTTTGAAAAAAGTATGTTATTATATAATCACAATATTTTACTATGGGGTGTTATAATGAAAAAGACAACCAGATTAATTTGTCTTCTTGCCGCACTTGCAT
>JAFUPP010000047.1 GCA_017481115.1 Clostridia bacterium
CTTACCGAGACCGCAAAAAAGGCACTCGAAAAATAAGAAAACTAACACGCCCGAAAGTTATTTTCGGGCGGTTTGTCATTTCAAAGGGGCCAAAAAAATGGAAAAACTGACCGCAAAAGACAACCCGAAAATCAAAGAAACTGCACATCTTTCGTCGAATAAAAGGGAAAGAAAAAGGAGCGGTCTTTTTGTCGTGGAGGGGCTTCGTCTTTGTCTTGATGCATGTCAAAGCGGTGTAGAGATAGTAAACGCATTTTTTACATCACAGTTTATAAATAAACATGAAAAAGAGGCTTTTACGATTCAGTCATTGGCCGCCAACAGTTACGAGATAACCGAAGAACTTGCCAAAAGACTGTCGGATACCGAAACATCACAGGGCGTATTTTTGGTATGTAAGCAGATATCGGCAACACCTGTCGATGAGGGCAAAATACTGATACTCGACGGGGTGAGCGATCCCTCAAACGTCGGTGCAATAGCGAGAAGTGCAGAAGCCTTCGGCATCACAAATCTGATACTTACCGTCGGAAGTGCAGATGCCTTTTCACCCAAAGCATTAAGGGCGTCTATGGGTGCGTTTTTTCGTATTCCCACTGTTGAAAATGCAGACATAATCCAAACGGTTGAACGGCTTAAGGGTAAGGGCTACACCGTTTACGGCTCGGTGGTTGCAGGCTTTGATAAAACGGTGTTTGAATGTGATTTTTCTCAAAAAACCGCAATGGTCATCGGTAACGAGGCCTTTGGAATAAGCGACGATGCACGAAAGGTCTGCGATACCCTTGTTACCCTTCCTATGAAGGGCAGAGCCGAAAGTCTTAATGCCTCTGCAGCGGCAGCGGTGCTTTTGTGGGAGATGACCCGATGACACTCCTTTACGATGTATGGCTGTCTCTCGTTTTCGGCGCAGGAAGTAAAAAACCACGTGCCATATGCTCACAGTACCGTGATGCAAAGGAGTTTTATGAAGCGTACAGGTCCGGTGCCGAGCTTCCGAAATTCATCTCCGAAAAGAACCTTGTAAAGCTTGAAAAGGTTTCGCCGGAGGATGCTCAAACGGTGTTGACCGAGTGTCAACAAACCGGAATCTCGGTAATCACATTACAGCATAAAAACTATCCCAAAAGGCTTTTGAGAATACCCGATGCTCCCTATGTGCTTTATGTTAAGGGGGATATCTCGGTATGCGATGCTCCCACGGTTGCGGTGGTCGGTACACGAAACCCCGGGGATTACGGTAAAAACTGTGCAAGGTATATTTCAAAGGAACTTGCACAAGGTAACGTAACGGTGGTAAGCGGCGGTGCGGTCGGTATAGATTCCATATCCCATACTGCAGCCTTGCAGGAGGGCGGAAAAACCGTCTGTGTGCTTGGCGGTGGAATAAACTGTAACTACCTTGATAAAAACAGACAGCTTCGCCAAAATATAACCCAAAGCGGTGCGGTAATATCCGAATACCCTCCGCAGTTTAAACCCACAAAATATTCATTTGTTACCCGTAACCGAATCATATCGGCGTTGTCAGACGGTGTTTTGGTTATCGAAGCGGGTGAAAACAGCGGTGCATTGACCACCGCAAGAGCGGCAATGAAACAGTCTATACCCGTTTTAAGTGTACCGGGTGCAATGTTTTCAGAGTCGTTTAAGGGCTCAAACGAGCTTATTAAACAGGGTGCATATGCCGTCTTTTCTGCCGAAGATGTATTTTCGGCATTGGGCATAAATAAGCCCACAACACAAGCAACAAAAAACGAAGAGATCCAAAATGAGCCCTCAAGGCAGTTTCTCTTTGAAAAACCCGAGCCTTCGGTCGCTTTATCACAAAACGCAGCTTTAGCATACGGAGCGTTTGAAAAGGAAGAAATGCATATTTCGGAGCTTCGGGAAATTGCGGGAATTTCACCGCAAAAAATACTTATAGCATTAAGTGAACTTGAACTTAACGGTATAGTCGTCCAATCGGGCGGCGGAAAATACCGATTCAACATAGAAAGCAGGTAAATTAGAATGTCCAAGCTTGTAATCGTTGAGTCGCCTGCAAAGGCAAAGACGATAAAAAAATATTTAGGTTCGGGGTATGAGGTATTGGCCTCCTTCGGCCACATCCGTGACCTCCCCGAAAAGAAGATGAGTGTTGATATTGAGCATGGCTTTGCTCCGCAGTATATTGAGATGCCGGGCAAGGAGGAAATAATCAAAAAGCTTCGTGAGGCAGCACTTGACAGCGAAATGGTCTACCTAGCAACCGACCCTGACCGTGAAGGAGAGGCAATTTCCTGGCATCTTGCAGGTGTACTCTCGCTTGATGAAACCGCAAAAAACCGTGTAACCTTTAACGAGATCACAAAAAGCGGTATCAAAACGGGCATGGAAAATCCCCGAAGCATTGATATGAAGCTGGTAAACGCACAGCAGTGCCGCAGAATACTCGACAGAGTCGTCGGCTATAAGCTTTCTCCGTTTTTGTGGAAGAAGGTTCAGCGCGGTCTGTCAGCAGGAAGGGTCCAGTCGGTAGCGGTTCGACTTGTTGTTGACCGTGAGGAGCAGATAAAGGCATTTAAACCCGAAGAGTATTGGACTATAGACGCCCTTTTCTCAAATATGGGAGCAAAAAAGACCTTCCCCGCAAAGCTTGTCAGCACACCTGATTCAAAAAAGGCGGAAATTAAGGATTCGGTATCGGCAAACGATGTTCTTGAAAGACTTGACGGTGCGAAATACGTCATCACAAGTGTCAAAAAGGGAATCAGAAGAAAACAACCCGCTCCTCCCTTTATAACCTCCACACTTCAGCAGGATGCCTCCCGTAAGCTCAATATGACGGGTAAACGCACCATGCGTGTCGCACAGGAGCTTTATGAAGGTGTCGAGATAGAGGGCATCGGTGCTACCGGTCTTATCACCTATATGAGAACCGACTCTCTTCGTATCAGCGAAGAGGCAAGAGCAGCGGGAAATAAGTATATTCTTGAAAACTACGGTAAGGATTATCTTCCCGAAAAGCCAAGATACTTCAAGACCTCTGCAAACGCACAGGACGGACACGAAGCGATCCGTCCCACCGATCCGTTTTTAACACCCGCAAGGGTACGTTCCTCCCTTACTACAGATCAGTACAGGGTATATAAGCTTATATGGGAAAGATTTACGGCATCCTTAATGGCAAACTGTATTCAGGATACCGTAACTGCAGATATAACCGCAAATGAATGTGTATTCAGAGCCAGTGGCTTTACCGTACGATTTGACGGCTACACCCTCCTTTACGAAGAGGGTAAGGA
Source organism: Clostridia bacterium (assembly GCA_017481115.1). GTDB lineage: Bacteria > Bacillota > Clostridia > Oscillospirales > Acutalibacteraceae > RGIG1913. The sequence continues at coordinate 3,288 of JAFUPP010000047.1, forward strand.
TACCGAGGACGAAAAGACCACCGCACTTCCCGTGTTAAAGGAAAATGACGAGGTACAGCTTCGTGATCTCAAGGCAAACCAGCACTTTACACTTCCCCCCGCCAGATATACAGAAGCATCACTTATCGAAGCCTTTAAGGAAAACGGAATCGGCAGACCTTCAACCTATGCCACGACCATATCCACTATTTTGTCGCGTGAATATATCGAGCGTGAGAAAAAGAGCCTTAAGCCCACCGCACTCGGTGAGGTCACCACAGGTCTTATGAAGGATATGTTTAAGGATATAGTCGACGTAAAGTTCACTGCATCTATGGAAAAGGATCTCGACCTGGTTGCAGAGGGTGAAAGGGATTATATAAAAATACTTGAGCAGTTTTACGGTCCCTTTGCCGCAAGTCTTGATGCAGCCGAAAAGAAGATGCAGGGCAAAAAGGCAAAGCTTCCCGAGGTGGACAGCGGAGAGGTTTGTGAAAAGTGCGGAAAGCCTATGGTCATCAAAAACGGCAGATTCGGTAAGTTTTTGGCATGCAGCGGATATCCCGCCTGCAAGACCACCAAGGCCATTACCGTCGAATGTAAGGGAACCTGTCCCGTTTGCGGCGGTAAGATGCTTGAAAGAAAGAGCAAACGCGGATATAAGTATTTCGGATGTGAAAAGTATCCTGAATGTACCTTTATGACCTGGAATGAGCCCATATCCGACACCTGCCCAAAGTGCGGTAAGACACTCTTTAAAAAGCGTGGAGGAATCATCCTTTGCGAAAACGAGGGTTGCGGATACGAAACCAAGGCAACAAGAACCCAAAAAGCAAAAACAGAGGAAGAATAATAAATGAGGGTAACTGTTATAGGAGCAGGTCTTGCAGGGGTCGAGGCGGCACATCAACTTTCAAAAAGGGGAATAAAGGTCAACCTTTGCGAGATGAAGCCTCAAAAACGCTCCTTAGCACATAAGACCGACCTTTTTGCAGAGCTTGTATGCTCCAACTCCTTAAAGGCGGAGCGACTGAATTCAGCAGCGGGTCTTTTAAAGGCGGAAATGAGACTTTTTGACTCGGTAACGGTTGCCGCGGCATATGAAACACAGGTTCCCGCAGGCGGAGCCTTGGCGGTGGACAGGGATAAGTTTTCCTCCCTTATAACCAAAAGGATTTTGCAAGACGAAAACATCACCGTTATAACAGGTGAGGTAACAAAAATCCCAAGCGGTGTTGTGATAATTGCCGCAGGGCCTCTTATGAGCCAAGATTTAAGCAGGGCGGTAGGCAAAAAAATAGGTGAAAATTTTCTCTCGTTTTACGATGCCGCCGCACCCATAGTCACAAAAGACAGTATAGATTTTAACTCGGCATTTGCCGCCTCCCGTTATGAAAGGGGCGGTGAGGATGACTACATAAACTGTCCCTTGAATAAAGCGGAGTATGAAGCCTTTATAAAAGAGCTGATCTCGGCCGAGGGTGCACCGCTTCACGATATAGACGGTACTCCCGATGTTTACGAGGGCTGTATGCCGGTTGAAATTATGGCAAAAAGGGGAGAAAACACCCTTCGCTTCGGCCCTATGAAGCCGGTTGGACTTGTTGATCCCAATACAGGTCACAGACCCTGGGCGGTGGTTCAGCTTCGCAAGGAAAACAAAGAGGGAACACTCTTTAATCTCGTAGGCTTTCAGACAAACCTTAAATTCGGCGAACAAAAAAGGGTGTTTTCGATGATACCTGCACTAAAGGATGCCGAGTTTGTAAGGTACGGGGTAATGCATCGCAACTCCTTTATCAATGCACCCGAGGTGCTGAATGCAAACTGGTCGTTAAAGACGGATGAAAATGTGTTTTTTGCGGGGCAGATAACCGGAGTTGAGGGATATATGGAATCCGCGGCAAGCGGAATATTAGCCGGAATCAATGCCGCAAATATGGTTTTGGGAGAACAGCCCTTTATTCCGTCTAACCTGACAATGATGGGTGCATTAAATGCCCATATAACCGATAAAACATCAAAAAACTATCAACCGCAGGGTGCAGCATTTGGACTGCTTCCTCCGCTTGATGAAATAATAAAGGATAAAAAAGAACGTTACGAAAAATTGGCATTACGTGCCATGAGGGAAATGGAGAAAAATATATGAGTAAAATTTTTGTAGATGCTTTCGGCGGAGATAACGCACCACTTGCCGTTATTGACGGCTGCAGACAGGCGGTTGACGAGTTTGGCGCCGATATCACCCTTTGCGGTGACAAGGCAAAAATAGAAAAGTGTGCAAGCGAAAATAAAATTTCACTTGACGGCTTCTCCTTTTTAGATGTTCCCGATGTAATAGATATGCACGATGATCCCGCACTCGTAGTAAAGGCTAAAAAGGAAAGCTCAAGTATGGGTGCAGGTCTTGTCGCAGTAGCAGCCGGTGAGGGCGACGCCTTTGTTTCGGCGGGTTCAACAGGAGCACTTTTAATGGGTGCAACCTTTATCGTAAAACGTAAAAAGGGCGTTAAAAGGGGTGCTCTTGCATCCATAATGCCGGCAAAAAAAGGACCCCTTGTAATCGTTGATTGCGGCGCAAACGCAGATTGCCGCCCCGAAATGCTTCTTCAGTTCGGATATCTGGGCGAAGAATACGCTATGAATGTTTTGGGAATTAAAAATCCCAGAATAGGTCTTCTCAATATCGGTGCAGAGGAAACAAAGGGGGACGAGCTTCGTCTTGCAACCTATGCTCTTTTAGAGGAGAGCGATATGAACTTTGTAGGTAATATCGAGGCAAGAAATATCCCCTACTCAAAGTGTGACGTGCTTGTATGCGACGGCTTTTCGGGTAATGTAGCATTAAAGCTTATCGAGGGCACATCGATGTATCTCGTCGGACTTTTAAAGGAGGGTCTTATGAGCTCCTTTAAAACCAAGATAGGCGCAATTCTTGCCAAGGATGCCTTTAAGTCGCTCAAGAAAAAGATGGACTATGCCGAATACGGCGGAGCGCCTATTTTAGGTGTTACAAAGCCGGTCATAAAGGCACACGGTTCATCAAATGCAAAGGCGTTTAAAAACGCCGTAAAACAGGCAATGAAATTTGCCGATACAAACGAATAATATATTGAAAAAACAGCTTAAATTTGGTATAATAATATGAAACAAAAAGGAGAGAAAAGCATTGAAGGAGTTAATGAAAAAGATCGGATATGAGTTTAAGAATGAAGCACTGCTTGAAAATGCTCTTTCTCATTCCTCATACGCCAACGAAAAGCACACAAAAAGCAACGAACGCCTTGAGTTTTTGGGGGATTCGGTGCTGTCGCTGGTAACCGCAGAGTATCTTTTCGGTCACTATTTGCATATCCCCGAGGGTGAATTAACAAAGCTTCGCGCATCACTTGTTTGCGAGCAGGCACTTTATTCCTTTGCATTGAATCTCGGACTTGGCGAGCATCTGCTTTTGGGTAAGGGCGAAAAGATGACCGGCGGTGATAAACGTCCGAGCATTTTAGCGGATGCATTTGAAGCGGTAATCGCCGCAGTATATCTTGACGGAGGCTACGAAGCCGCCAAAAAACATATTCTCAATTTTATAGTTCCTGAGATAGAGCAGAAAAGGTCGGTAAAGTTTGAGGACTACAAAACTCTTTTGCAGGAGATAATTCAACAAAATCCCGACGAAATGGTGGAATACAGGGTCACCGACGAATCGGGTCCCGACCATAACAAGACCTTTACTGTAGAGGTAACCTTAAACCACAACGTAATAGGTGTCGGAATAGGTAAGAGCAAAAAGGATGCCGAACAAAAGGCGGCAAGTGAAGCTCTGAAGCTTATGGGCAAATGAAAAAGAGCAACGTCAGTATTTTTGTGACACATAAGGGGTGCAAAAATTTATGCTCCTTTTGTGACCAGAAAAGTATTTCGGGCAGTATTACCCCCGCAAATCGGGACGACGTGGTAAAAGCGGTACAAACCGCCATACAAAGCGGATGCTCTTCGGATAGCGAAATAGCCTTTTTCGGCGGAAGCTTCACCGCAATAGACAAAGATTATATGCTGTCACTGTTAAGTGCGGCATATCCGTTTTTAAAAAGCGGAAGCTTTTCGGGAATAAGGGTATCCACCCGACCCGATGAAATAGATGCCGAGCGGTTAAGGATACTTAAAGACTACGGTGTCACCGCAATAGAGCTTGGTGCACAGAGTATGGATGATGAGGTGCTGAGAAAAAACCGCAGAGGGCATACCGCAAAAGATGTAGAGGATGCATCGCTATTAATAAAAGAGTTTGGTTTTTCGCTGGGTCTTCAAATGATGACGGGTCTATACGGCTCTACCGATGAAACCGACAGAAAAACCTTTAATAAAATACTCAGCCTTAACCCCGATACGGTTCGTATATATCCCACCGTTACCCTAGAGGGTACATATCTTGAGACACTTTTAAATGAGGGCAAATATATCCCTCCCACACTTGAGCAAACGGTAGAGCTTTGCAGTGAGTTTTTAATGCAGCTTGAAAAGACCGATATAACGCTTTTAAGACTCGGTTTACATTCTACCGAGAGTATGAACTCCAAAAGGGTGGCAGGTCCCTATCACGAAGCCTTCGGGCAGCTGTGCAGGTCTCGTGTAATGCTTAAAAAGGCGCTGCCCCTTCTCGATAAAAAGGGGATAAACGAAATTTTAATTCACCCCGATAGCCTTTCGGATATGCAGGGGCATAAAAAAGAAAATCTTGTTCGTTTAAAAGATATGGGTTATTCGGTTAAAATACTGACCGATGATACCCTGAAAAAACGTGAAATAAAAATCATTAAGAAAGAGGAAGAATAAATGTTACTCAAAAGTCTTGAAATACAGGGCTTCAAGTCCTTTCCGGATAAGACGGTACTCTCCTTTTCAAAGGGTATAACTGCGGTACTCGGTCCTAACGGAAGCGGAAAGAGCAACATAAGTGACGCTGTAAGATGGGTTCTTGGCGAACAGTCCACCAAGAGTCTGCGTTCCGGCAAGATGGAGGATGTCATTTTTAACGGCACCGCCGCCAGAAAGGCACAGGGCTTTGCAGAGGTCACAATAGTAATAGATAACAGTGACCACCGCCTTCAGATAGAGGGTGATGAGGTTGCAGTAACCCGTCGTTACTACCGCTCGGGTGAAAGTGAGTATCTTATCAACCGCACCACCGTAAGACTTCGCGATGTAAACGAACTGTTTATGGATACAGGTCTTGGCAGGGACGGTTATTCGATGATATCCCAGGGTAAGATAGGTGACATAGTCGCCGCAAAGAGCGATGAAAGACGAGATATATTTGAAGAGGCTGCCGGAATTTCACGTTACCGCTACCGCAAGGCAGAGGCGGAAAGAAAGTTAGACAGAACCGAAGAAAATCTTGTCCGCTTAAACGACATTATGGCAGAGCTTACCGCCCGTGTCGGTCCTCTTGAAACACAAAGCAAAAAGGCAAAGGAATTTTTAGAGCTCTCTGCCGAGAAAAAGGAGCTTGAGATTGGTCTTTTCCTTAACACCCTCTCAAGATCAAAGGATCTTATACGTGAGCAGGAAAGAAAGATATCCCTTGCCGAAACACAGTATGACGAGATAAACAAAAAGACATCGTATAACGAGCTTCGTATAGAAGCCCTTACCGCAGAGGGAGTAAAGCTTCTTGATGAGGCGGATAAGATACGCAAAAACGCCTTTGCGTTTGAAGAAGAGGCGGCACGAAATGACGGTGAGATAGCCGTTGAGCAAAACAACATATTCCATAATGAAGAAACCGCCGCACATATAGATGAAGAGATAAACGCACTTTTAGGCTCCGACAGTTCGATTGATGAGGAGATCGAAAGCAGAAACTCTCTTATAAACGAGAAAAACGAGAAGATATCGGCACTTAAGGTCGAGCTTGAAAACTCCCTTAACGAGCTGGAAGAACTGCTTAAGGGCGCAGGCGGTGAGGATCAAAAGCTTGAAGCTGTAAACCGACTTTTAAGCGAAATTGCCGAAAAAATATCACTTTGTAACGTCGCTATTGCATCGGCAGAGAGTAAAAATGCCGAAATCATTTCCCGCAAAGACAGTATTGACGAAACAATATCACTTAAAAATGAAGCTCTTGAAAAGGAGCTTTCAGAGCTTGAGCTTCTTAAAAAGGAGCTTGATAAATGCGAGGACGTTATAGTATCCTGTCTTAACTCCAAAAAGGGATACGAAATGCGTCTTGAATCAAGAAAGCAAAGAGCAACCGAGTTAAATGACCAGATGAACCGTGCTCTTCTCGACGCCGAAGCCAAGAGAAAGCAGGTACAGATACTTACCGACCTTGATAAAAACCTTGACGGATTCTCGGGTAGTGTCAAATCGGTAATGAAGGAGAAGGAAAACAAGGGCTTAAAGGGTATTCACGGTACCGTATCACAGCTTATATCGGTAGATAGCAGGTATGCCGCCGCCATCGAAACGGCACTCGGCAACAAGATGCAAAACATTGTTGTTTCTACCGATGAGGATGCAAAACGTGCCATAAGATTTTTAAAGGAAAGAAATCTCGGCAGAGCCACCTTCATTCCCATAGACACCGCAAAGCCCCAGCTTCTTAACGAAAAGGGAATAGAAAACGCAGAAGGCTTTGTCGGCGTTGCCGCAGACCTTGTAAATACCGATGCAAAGTATTCGGATACCGTATACAGTCTGCTCGGCAAGATAGTTGTGGCAGAGGATCTTGACTGTGCCGTGATAATGGCAAAAAAATTCGGATACCGTTTCAGAATCGTTACCCTTGACGGTCAGGTGGTACATACAGGCGGTAGTATGACGGGCGGATCTATCTCCAAAAACGCAGAGATATTTTCAAGACGTGCCAAGATAGATGAAGCCACGCAGGAGGCAGAAAAACTGCAGAAAAAGGCGGAGGAAATCAAGGCACAGTCAATCAAGGCGGCAAACGAACTTGCCGAAACCGAGGGACAGCTTTTATCCCTTAACGGAGAGATTACCACCGCTAATGAGGACAAGATAAGAATACTCGGTGAGATAAGAAGAGTCGGCGACTCTGCAGAGGGTATACGCCTTGCCATACAGGAGCTTAAGAGCGAAAAGACCGATTCTGCAGAAAAGATTGCCGAAAACCAAAACACAATCAACGCAAAGACCGAGGAGCTTGAGAGCCTTTCAGCCGAACAAAACAAGGCAAATGAGGAGCTTGAAAGAATAAACGGTGCACAAAACGAGTTTGCTAAAAAACGCGAAAGCATTACCGAGCGCAATTCACAGATACGTCTTGATATCCTCGGAATAGAAAAGGAGATTTCTGCCGTCAGCGATGCGGTTGGTATGCTTCTTACTCAGAAGAAGGATGCACTCGAAAAGACCGAGGAGCTTAAACGACGTAAGGATCAGCTTACTGCCGCAAACGAGCTTATTGCCGCAAAGATAGAGCAGATGAAAAAGCACTCCGAGTTCTTGCGTGAACGCTCCAAGGGCAGCACCGATGAGATAGATGAGGTCAATGCCAAAAGGCTCGAAAACGAGGCACAGATCGAAAAGCTTCGCAGTGAGGATAAGGAGCTTACCGCAAGACGCGAACAGCTTTCAAACGAGGCTACAAGACTCAGCGAAAGACGAGAGGCACTTGTTAAGGAAAACGACGAGGTCATTGCAAAGCTGTTTGATGAATATCAGCTTACCCGTACCGAAGCAGAAGAACTGGGTATCGAAATTGAGGATATCCCCACCGCTTCAAAGAGGGTAAATGAGCTTAAATCAAAGATACGTTCACTCGGTAACGTCAACGTTGCCGCTATTGAGGAATATAAAGAGGTCAGTGAGCGTTACGAGTTTATGAAGGCACAGATATCCGACGTAAACGATGCAAAGAAGGAGCTTTTAAGACTTATTGCAGAGCTTACGGGTTATATGAAGGAAACCTTCACCGAAAAGTTTGAAAAGATAAACCGTGGCTTTACCTCTACATTCACCGATCTTTTCGGCGGCGGTACCGCACAGCTAAAACTCTCCGACCCCGACAATATACTCGAATCGGGCATAGAGATAATCGTTCAGCCTCCCGGTAAAAAGGTGTCCTCCATTGAGCAGCTTTCGGGCGGTGAAAAGACACTTGTTTCCCTTGCGGTCTACTTTGCGATAATGCACGTAGCACCACCTCCGTTTTGTATTCTCGATGAGGTCGAAGCAGCACTTGACGATGTCAATGTTGACCGTTATGCAGGCTACCTCAGACGTATGACCGAGGGTACACAGTTTATTGCCATCACCCACCGCAGAGGTACAATGGAGGAGGCAGACGTTCTCTACGGCGTCACAATGCAGGAAAAGGGCGTAAGTAAACTGCTTAAACTCGATGTCAGAGAAATAGAGAAGAATCTACAACTTGCAAATTAAGGAATGATATAATGGGCTTATTTTCTAAACTTTCAGAATCCCTTAAAAAGACAAAAAACTCCCTTTCGGGAGCCATCAATTCAATGCTCGGTGCCTTCACCAAAATTGACGAGGACCTTTTGATGAGCTTGAAGAGATACTTATAATGGCGGATGTCGGTGCAGAAACCGCCGCCAATATCTGTGCGGCTCTTCGTAAGCGTGTTAAGGAGGAAAGAATTACCGATCCTTCGCTTGTACGCAGTATGATAGAAGAGATAGTCACCGAAATGATGTCACCCGCCGTTCCCATAAAGGCAACCACCAAACCCAGTGTGATACTTGTGATCGGTGTAAACGGTGCGGGTAAGACCACCACCATAGGAAAACTTGCCGCCAAGTATAAGGCACAGGGTAAAAGCGTTATTTTGGGTGCCGCAGACACCTTCCGTGCCGCCGCCATTGATCAGCTTGAGGTATGGGCGGATAGAGCCGGTGTTCCCATAATAAAGCAAAAAGAGGGAAGCGACCCCGCCGCAGTAGTTTTTGATACCATTTCTGCCGCTAAGGCAAGGGGTGCGGACATAATTCTTTGTGATACCGCAGGCAGACTCCATAATAAGAAGAATCTTATGGACGAGCTTGAAAAGATATCAAGAATAGTTAAAAGAGAACTGCCTGATGCCGATTTTGAGACACTTTTGGTGTTGGACGGTACCACAGGTCAGAATGCCGCAAATCAGGCAAGGGACTTCTCAAAGGTCGCAAACATCACCGGTATAATACTTACAAAGCTCGACGGTACTGCAAAGGGCGGAGTTGTTATAGGCATATGCGAAAACCTTGGTATTCCCGTAAAGCTTATCGGTGTAGGTGAAAAGATAGAGGATCTTCGTGAGTTTGATCCCGCCGAGTTTGCTTCGGCGATTTTCGGTGAATAGTATGAAGATATTTATAGCCACCAAAAATAAGGATAAAATAAAGGAGATATCCCGCATCCTTATTCCGCATAATATCGAGGTAATTACCGAGGCGGATATAAAAAAGCCACTTTCGGATGTAGAAGAAACCGGTACCACATTTGCAGAAAATGCTTTTTTAAAGGCTCAAAACGGCTGCAAAGAAACAGGTCTTATAACCATAGCCGACGATTCGGGAATATGTATAGATGCCTTTGACGGCGCACCGGGAGTATACTCTGCAAGATTTTTACCCGGGCTTTCTTACCCTGAAAAGAACGAGGAGATAATGAAAAGGCTTCAAAATGCCGATACACGCAAAGCGCATTACACCTGTGCCATATGCGTTGTAGCACCAAACGGAGAAACCTTTACGGTGCAGGGTGAATTGCACGGTGAGATAGCCCATTCCCAAAGGGGCTCAAACGGATTCGGTTATGATCCTATCTTTAAGGTAGGGGATAAAACCGTCGCCGAAATGGATCCTGAGGATAAGGATAAAATAAGTCACAGAGGAAAGGCGTTACAGCTTTTCGAACAAAGACTACCCGCTTTTTTAAAGGAGATAAATAATGCTGACAAGTAAGCAAAGAGCACATTTAAGAGGAATTGCAAATTCCTATGATACAATACTGACCGTCGGTAAGGGAGAGATAGATGCCGCAGTAATTAAACAGGCAGATGACGCTCTTACCGCTCGTGAAATGATAAAGGGCAGGGTGCTTGAAAACAGCTCCTACACCTCGCGTGATGCTGCAGAGATACTCGCAGAAAATGTGGGTGCAGATGTAGTTCAGGTCATAGGCTCAAGGTTTATTCTGTATAGACCCAATCCCAAGCTCCCCAAAGAAAAAAGACTTTCATTAAAATGAAAATAGCGGTTTTCGGCGGTGCGTTTAATCCCATACATTTGGGTCACGTCGCACTTGCAAAGGAGTTAAAGCAAAATATCGGTGCAAAAAAGGTGCTTATAATACCATCGCATCTCTCACCGCATAAGTCATCAGAACAGCTTGTATCGGGTGAGGATCGACTCAATATGTGCCGATTGGCATTTGAGGGTATGACCGGTTTTGAGGTAAGCGGTATTGAAATTGAAATGCAGGGAATAAGCTATACCGCAAACACCCTGTTAAAACTCAAAGAACAGTATCCAAATGATGACATTTATCTGTTTATGGGTGCGGATATGTTCGTAACATTGAATTTATGGTATGAGCCGCAAACAATTTTTTCACTTTGTACCCTTTGTACCGTACCAAGAAACGATATAGATGCCGATGTTTTAACAAAAAAGGCGAATGAGTATCAAAAAAAAGGTGCCAAAAGTGTGATTTTGGATATCCCGCTTTATGATGTTTCATCTACCGAGCTTCGCAATGGACTAAAAACTGAGCATCTGCCCGAAAGGGTCTATGAATATATAAAAGCAAAAGGACTTTACAATGGTAAAATACACTGAAGATTATTATCTTGATATCTTAAAGAAGAATCTTACCGAAAAACGATATCATCATTGTCTTTGCGTAAGGGACGAAGCCGTAAGACTTGCCAAAAAGTACGGTGCCGATGAAAAAAAGGCATACTGGGCAGGACTTCTTCACGATGTAACCAAGGATAGCGACAGGGAATATCACTTTTCGGTGTTTGAAAAATACGGCTATCTGCCGGATGAACTCACTAAAAAGGAAAAAAAGCTGTGGCACGCAAAAAGCGGCGCACTGCTTTTGAAAAATGAGCTTGGTGTGACGGATGATGAAATAATTTCGGCAATAGATTGCCACACCACCGCAAAACCAAATATGACCCTGCTTGAGAGGGTGCTGTATATTGCAGATTTTACCTCAAGTGACAGGGATTACAACGGTATTGAAGAAATAAGGGCGGCGGCGGACGAAAGTCTTGAAGCGGCTATGGATATAGCACTCACCTTTACCGTTACGGATCTGGTGGAACGCAGAAAGGCTGTCCATCCCGACACCTTTAACGCATATAACGATTTTGTGATAAAAAATGAAAGGAAGTAACTATGGAAGCACTTGAAAAAGCACTTCTTGCCGTAAAGGCACTTGACTCAAAAAGAGCAAAGGACATAGAGGTAATCAAAATAACCGACGTTTCATCACTGGGGGATTATCTTGTGCTTGCAAGCGGTACTTCAAGCACACATATTAAGGCACTCGCAAACGAGGTCGAATATAAACTCAGTGAAGAGGGAATAGAGCCCGAGCATATCGAGGGCAAATCATCAAACTGGATACTGCTTGATTATGCAAGCGTTATGGTTCACGTATTTCACAAAGAGGGCAGAGAGTTTTATCAGCTTGATCGCCTTTGGGCAGACGGTGAAAAGGTGGACGTTTCAGATATAATCGTACGAGAGGAGTTCAATTAAATGAGCGAATATAATTTTAAAGCCGCTGAGAAAAAGTGGCAGGACGAATGGGAAAAACAGGGTGCATTCGTTGCAGGTGAAAATACCGATAAGCCTAAATTTTACGGACTTATAGAGTTCCCTTATCCGTCGGGTGCAGGTATGCACGTCGGTCATATTAAGGCGTATTCGGGAATGGAGGTCATCTGCCGTAAGAGAAGAATGCAGGGCTATAATGTACTTTTCCCCATCGGCTTTGATGCTTTCGGTCTTCCCACCGAAAACTATGCCATCAAAATGGGGGTACATCCCAGAAAGGTAACCGATGATAACATAGCCCATTTTACCGAGCAGTTAAAGGCGGTAGGTTTTTCGTTTGACTGGACAAAGACTATTGATACCACCGATGAAAACTACTATAAATGGACACAGTGGATATTCCTTAAGATGTTTGATAACGGACTTGTTTTCCGTGATAAAACTCTTGTAAACTACTGCCCCTCCTGTAAGTGCGTTCTTTCAAATGAGGATAGCCAGGGCGGTAAGTGTGATATCTGTCATTCGGATGTTATCCAAAAGGCAAAGGATGTCTGGTATCTTCGTATTACCGAGTATGCCGATAAGCTTCTTGACGGACTTGATGAGCTTGATTATCCCCTTAACATCAAGATGCAGCAGCAAAACTGGATTGGCAGAAGTGAGGGTGCATTTGTTGATTTCTCACTTTCGGATATCGATGAAAAGCTTCGTATCTACACTACCCGTTGCGATACACTTTACGGTGTAACCTTTATGGTTATGGCACCCGAGCATCCTATCATTGATAAATACTCCGATAAGATCTCAAATATGGATGAGGTTGAAAACTACCGTGCCGAGTGTGCCAAAAAGACCGAGTTTGAGCGTACCCAGCTTGTAAAGGATAAGACGGGTGTAAGACTCAACGGAATGTCCGCAATCAATCCCGTAAACGGCAAGGAGATACCCATCTACATATCCGATTACGTAATGATGGGCTACGGTACCGGTGCAATTATGGCGGTTCCTGCACACGATCAGCGTGACTACGAGTTTGCCAAAAAGTTCAATATCGACATCATCCCCGTAATTGAGGGCGGAGATATCGAAAAAGAGGCATATACCGGCGACGGTAAGGTTATAAATTCCGATATCATCAACGGTATTGATAATAAGAAGGATGCTATTGCAAAGATGCTCACCTTCCTCGGTGAAAAGGGCATCGGCGAAAAGGGTATTCAGTACAAGATGAAGGACTGGGCGTTTAACCGTCAAAGATATTGGGGAGAGCCGATTCCCATAATCCACTGTGAAAAGTGCGGAATGGTTGGTGTACCTTATAGTGAGCTTCCCTTAAAGCTGCCCGAAATTCAGAACTTCGAGCCCGGTGAGGGCGGTGAATCACCCCTTGCAAAGATAGATTCATTCGTAAACTGCAAGTGTCCCAAGTGCGGCGGCGATGCAAAGCGTGAGACAGATACCATGCCTCAGTGGGCAGGTTCGTCATGGTATTTCCTCCGTTACTGTGATCCCGATAACAGCAGTGCA
>JAFUPP010000048.1 GCA_017481115.1 Clostridia bacterium
CAGCTCCAAAACACCGCTCCCCGGCGGTGCGGGTAATTACCAGGTGGGCGACTTCAAATACCAAGTACAGGAAGATGGAACCGCTTTTGTTAAATACGTAGGAGAAGATTCCAACGTTGTTTTTCCCGAAGAGATAAGCGGGTACAAGGTTACCGGGATTCAAGCATCATCTTGTATATATAACAAAACGCTCAAAATGGTTACCATCCCCTCGTCTGTCAATACGATAGAAAGCGATGCTTTTAAAGGCTGCTCCGCTTTAAGAACCGTTGTTTTAAACGATGGCCTTACTGTTATAGGCGAAAGAGCTTTTTATGGCTGTTCATCTCTACAAAGTTTGAACTGTCCATCAACACTGATATCAATAGGTTTCAGTGCGTTTAAAGATTGTGTGGCATTGACCGATGTTAAATTAAACAAGAGTCTTGTCGAAATTGGTAGTAGTTCATTTTATGGTTGTACGGAAATTAAAAATATAGTTTTTCCAGACAGCTTAAAAAAGATTGAATCTGAAGCATTTTGGGGATGTACCTCTTTGGATGATATTAAGATTATCAAGGATACAGATTACGGTCAAAGTGTATTTAATAATTGTTCATCCTTAACGAATATTACTATTGAGGAGGGTGTTTTAAAAATCAGTAGCGGTTGTTTTTTTAGAACATCCGTCAAAGAGATTGTTTTACCTGATAGTGTAACAGTGATAGAAGGACACGCATTTTTAGGATGCTCACAACTTGAATCAGTAAAACTGAATAATGGACTTACAGAAATAGGTAAATATGTCTTTGATCAATGCCCCAAATTGACCGAGATTGTGATTCCGAGCACAGTTACTCAAGTAGAAGAGTATTCGTTTGCAGAGACAAATCTGAAAGCGGTAAAATTTGAAGGCGATGCCCCTCAAAATTATACAGATCCCGATTGGCCCGTAAAGGAACAATATAAAAATTATACTGTATATTATCACAAAGGCGCAAAGGGCTTTACCAGCCCTACTTGGAACGGATATAAAACAGAGATTTGGTGATATTTATGAAAAAAATAATTTGTCTTATACTTTCGATACTTTTACTGCTTTCGTTTACCGCCTGTGAGGAGCCGACTCCTGCATCGGATTTTGAATATGTGGTTTCAAAAGAACATGTTACTATAACTAAATATCTAAAAAACGACGAGACCGTTATCATCCCGGAGATAATCGAAAACAAACCGGTAATGGTCATAGGTATGTGTTCTTTTATAGGTAATGAATCACTCAAAACGGTTAAAATTCCCGATTCTGTTATACGAATCGACTCCGCTGCATTTTCTATGTGTAATTCTCTAACAAATGTAGAATTCGGCGAGGGAGTAATAAACATTGAGTCTGATGCTTTCCAGAACTGCGTGTCTTTAGAAGAAATAGAACTTCCAAAAAGTGTAGAAAGAATAGGTTCGAACGCCTTTTCCGGATGTTCCTTGTTGGAGGATGTTCATCTTTCCGAAAACCTCAAGGAAATAGGTTCATATGCCTTTTCGGAATGTACTTCATTAAAAGAGATAAATATTCCAAAAACGCTGACAACATGGGGCGAAGCCGCTTTTTACAATGACACGTCATTAACAGAAATCAACTTTGAAGAAGGCCTTACTAAAATAGGATATGCTGCTTTTAAATGCGCAACATCGCTGGAGGAAGTGACTATACCCGCATCTGTAACCGAGCTTAGCGATATCGCATTTACTGTGTGCGATTCCTTAAAAGAGGTCACCTTTTTAGGCGACGTTCCGAAAGAGGTAGGCGGATACGTATTTGGACCGCCGAACAAGAATATAAAAATATATTATAACGGATCCGCGAAGGGCTGGGACACAACCACCCTTAAGGATGACTATACACTGGTCAAAAAATAAGGAGCACTATGAGTAAACATATAATTACAAAATATAATCTTGTAAATGATTATAAAAAGGTTTTCAAATTTAAGTCGTTCATAGCCTTATCGGTCGGATCGTTTATACTTCTATTTTTATTCTTAATCGTTTATTTGTATTTACAAATAGAACATCCTCATTTGTATACGACCGATTATAAATATTTTGTAGAAATCATTTTAACTCTTATAATGTGTTTATTTCTGATTGTTTGTATTTTTGTAATCATAAACACGTTTAGCAATTATCTTACCATAAAAAGCGGAAAACACCGTATTGTAACAACCACTCTGGCAGGAATAAAAGAAAAAAGATATTACCGCCATACAGAAAATTATTTTTATAGAAAACCTCCTCGTCTTCATACTTTAATATTTGAAAAGTACGGTAAATATTATATTCTCCCCAAAAATTACACTTCAGACCCGTATACTACCATGACCGACGATCAGGTTGCTAATTCTTCTGCAAAAAAGGATGTTTTTATATTGGTAGTAAATAAGAAAAATAA
Source organism: Clostridia bacterium (assembly GCA_017481115.1). Lineage (GTDB taxonomy): Bacteria > Bacillota > Clostridia > Oscillospirales > Acutalibacteraceae > RGIG1913. The sequence continues at coordinate 2,429 of JAFUPP010000048.1, forward strand.
AATACTTCTGGCGTACAACACAAAGCTTTTCGAGTATCAAGAATAACAAAAACCCATCTCAATTTGTTTTGAGATGGGTTTTTGTTTTTTCAATTATTTGCCATAAGTATTTAGAAAAACGGAACACATACTATAATTGCAAACGCAAGATTCAGGGAAAAGGAGTGTATTTTTCATGGCAAACAAGAAGGCAAAGAGCAATCTCGAGCAGTTCAAGATGGAGGCAGCTAACGAAGTTGGCGTAAACCTCAAGAACGGTTACAACGGCGATCTTACTTCTAAGCAGGCAGGTTCTGTCGGCGGTCAGATGGTTAAGAAGATGGTTGAGTCTTACGAGAACAAGCTTGGCAAATAATTAATTTTGCTAAAAAACAAAAGCGGTGTTACACACCGCTTTTTATTTTTATCAATATTTATTGTAATTATCTGTAAGGCTGTCCGAAACATCAACAAATTATGTCTTTTGAGAAAGGAGAGGTTACTCCCCTTTCTCTTTTAACTGATTTTCATCAACACAACAGAACCGTCCCCTTGTGTTGACCCCTTGTGTTTGTGTTCCCATCAATCTATATCAACATCAACACCATCAGGCAAATTTTCTTCTAATATAACTGTTTCAGCCCAACACATCTTAACATTTCCCGTATCGCCTTCTATCAATATAGACATTTTATCACAAGTATAATCTGTACTGATATCTTTGGGCATATAACTATAAAACCACAGATTTTCGTTAGTATAATGTGCAATAGCCTGAATCTTATGTTCTTTTAAATACCCGGATTTTTGGAACTGTTTTAGTATTATCTCTCCTGCCGTATATGCATTATCTTTGCTATTTATAGGCTCTAGATCCAGATGTATATCATGTAATTCAAAATCAACCTGTTTTTCCAAAGGTACATCAACTGTAAATTCCTTATCTACTTCATAATACTCATAAGTTTCAGATTGACTGCTTGTACTGCTTACAGAAGAAACATCGACAGAATTATTATTAGTATAATCAGCATTCTCACAACCGGTAAAAACGAATAATACTAGTACAAATACAAATATTCTTTTTAACATAAATACCACCTCACTAAAAATATCAATTAAAAACACAGAACCGTTTTCTATATTACTCTGTTTATTCAATTATATCATAACATTGATAATTTTCAATAAAAACGTTTTCGTCGGTTGATTTTGTCTGCGAAGGGTGTATAATAGTCAACGGAACGGGTGCTGAAAAGCATAACAAGGAATCGGATGAAATTTCCGAACGAACTCGTCGCTGTGAAATTCACGCAGGGCACACCACGGCTCTGCAGGGTTTACCATTTGCCACTGCTAAGCGGGAAGGCGGTAAGCTTTGAATCAAGTCAGAAGACTTACCCGTTTTGTGTATAGGTTCGGGTACAATCAAGCCCTAACTATCCACCCAAATCACCGCGAGATACCGGTCGATTCGCAAAAACACGGGATAACTTCGTCTTGCGGTCGGCTTTTGCCGACCTTTTGTTTTTGCGTTTTTTGACTGTGCGTCGCACAGAAAGAAAAGGAGAACAAAAAATGAAGATCACAAAAAAACTAACAGCATTACTTTTGGTACTTATTATGAGTATCGCATTTGCCGCCTGCAGTGAGGAGGCAACAAGCAGTACGTCATCGCCGTCGGATGAGGTTTCATCTGTCGAGACGGTGGCTAAAAAGAAACTAACACTGAACATCAAAAATCTTGACAAAGAGACCACTCTTAACATTGAGACCACCGGAGATACGCTTTATGATGCACTTATAGAAAACAAGATCATTAGCGGAGAAAAGGGGCAGTACGGATTTTTTGTTACATCGGTAAACGGTGTTACGGCTGATGGCAGTGACGGTACATACTGGACATTCAGGGACAAAGACGGTGAGTTCTTCCCCACAGGTGTTGAGACTACACAGATAAAAGACGGAGATGTAATTAACATTGTCAGAGAGTAAAAGGAGAAGCTCACGGGGAAGAGTACTTGAGATATGTCTTATTCCGCTTATGGCTACAATTATTTTTGCATCCAAGTGGGTAATGCAATCCCTCCCCAATATTGAGCCGGTTTCGTTTTTTATAATTATATTTTCGCTAACATTCAAAATAAGGGTGGTATTACCTGCCGTTTACATATATGTTTTTTTGGAGTTTGCGACACAACCCTCGGGCATATGGATGATTCCGTATCTTTATGTATGGGGTATACTTTGTATATTTACATACCTATGTAAGGGAATAAAAAACGTACATTTCTGGTCGGTGGCATCCGCCGTTTTTGGTTTTATGTTCGGATTGTTCTGTACTATTCCTACATTTATAATCGGAGGATGGACCCTTGGTGTTACGTGGTGGACATCGGGTATATACTTTGACATTTTACACTTCTTTGGGAATTTTGTTATAATGCGTTGGCTTTATACTCCTATGATTAATGCCATGCAAAAAATAAATAATTTCCTAAAATAAACACATTTTTTAAAAAAGTTGCCTATTTTTAGGCAACTTTTTCTTTTTTTGCGGAGGTATTGAGGAGGGACATTATGAATGCTAAAGAAAAACTCTTTTGTGAAAATCTTGCCGTATCACAGGACGCAGTAAAGGCAGCTTTACTTTCGGGATTTACTGATCAACCCGAAAAAACTGCGGCAAAATTACTGGAAAAACCGGCAATTCGCAGAAGATGTAAGAGGCTTATAAAAAACTCTACCGATACGCTTGATGCAATCTGCGGTCTTTATCGAATTGCATTTTCAAATCCGACTTCTGCGGTATGCAGTTTGTTTTCAGAGGATGTAACGGATCTTAAAAATGCAGATCTGTTTAGTGTGTCGGAGATAAAAAGGGGCACCAACGGCGCGGTGGAAATTAAATTTTTTGATAAAATCCGTGCTTTGCAGACATTGGCACAGCTGTCTCCAACCGAAAACGAGTCTAAAATAAAGGGATTTTATGAGGCGATAATGCTGGGCGCAAAAAGCGTTTCCGAAAATCGAAGTGAAGAAGAATGAAATTCAAACCCTTTACAAAAAAGCAACTGACCGTTTTGACATGGTGGAATCCCGTCGGCAGCTTTTCTCATTATGATGCCATTATCTGTGACGGTGCGGTACGAAGCGGTAAAACGCTTTGTATGTCCTTAAGCTTTGTGTTATGGGCAATGTCCTTTTTTGATTCCACATCCTTTGCGTTATGCGGAAAGACGGTGTCCTCACTTAAGCGAAACGTCATAACCCCTCTTCTATCTGCCCTTAACGAAATGGGCTTTATCTGCTCCCACAAGGAAAGTAAAAATCTTATTGAGATATCTTATATGGGTAAATGTAACAGATTTTATCTTTTTGGGGGCAAGGATGAATCCTCTGCATCTCTTATTCAAGGTATTACACTTGCGGGTGTTATGCTGGATGAGGTGGCACTTATGCCCCGTTCCTTTGTTGAACAGGCGGTAGCAAGATGCTCTGTAGAGGGTTCTCGGCTTTGGTTCAACTGCAATCCTGAGCATCCGAGGCACTGGTTTTATACCGAGTGGATCAAAAAGGCTGCCGAAAAAAACGCTCTTTATATTCATTTTGAGATGAAGGACAATCCTTCTTTATCAAAGGATATCATAAAGCGTTATGAATCGCTTTATTCGGGTGCATTTTACGAAAGATTTGTAAAGGGCAGATGGGTTGCAGCTGAGGGTCTTGTTTATCCCTTTTTCAACGACTCTTATCTTTACGATATCCCCGACGGCGCACAGCGTTACTGTATATCCTGCGATTACGGCACCGTGAATCCGTTTTCGCTCGGTTTGTGGGGATATAAAAAGGGGGTTTGGTACCGTATTAGCGAGTACTATTATTCATCAAAGCGGGAGGGCGAACAAAAGACCGATGAGGAGTACTATGACGCTCTCCTTTGTCTTGCAGCCGATAAAAAGATAGATTGTGTTGTGGTGGATCCGTCTGCCGCTTCTTTTATCGAGGTTATCAAAAGGCATGGGCGTTTTACCGTCAAAAAGGCAAAAAACGATGTTTTAAGCGGCATACGTCAGGTCGGCGATGCGCTTAAATCCGGTCGTATTCGCATATGCATCGGCTGTGAGGACTCAATAAGGGAGTTTTCACTTTACAGGTGGGATGATTCGGCTGCCTTGGACCGTCCTATTAAAGAAAACGATCACGCAATGGACGATATTAGATACTTCGTTGCGACGGTGGTCGAAAAGGATGAAAACGATCTTTTTGTTTTTTCGAGTGCACGAGAAACTTTATTTTAGGAGGAAGAATGAAACTTCGCAATCTTTTTAAGGATAGGGAGGTACATAATGCTGTTGTTCAAACGTCAGGTAAATATAACCATCCGTTTTACGAAATAGACAGATACTCCCCTTTAAGCAACGTCGAAACAAGACTGTATTCCGAGCTTCGCGAGGCTATTCCCATTATTGATGCCGCCATTTTAAAGACGGTCAGACTTACGGGAGGTTTTAAGGTTGTTTGTTCGGATTCTGCAGCTCAGCGTGAACTTGACAACTTTTTAAAGGGTGTTCAGGTCGGCGCCCTTTCACGCGGTATAGACAGTTTTATTTCGGCTTATCTTGATCAGCTTATCACCTACGGCACGGCGGTGGGTGAAATGGTCATTTCAAAAAATGTCGATGACATTTCGGCACTATATTTGGCAAAGCCCTGCGATATAGAGTTTAAAAAGGGTGATAATCCCCTTGATACCCTTGTATGTGTAAACACAGGAACCGGTATAGTTCCGGTTAAAAATCAGGGTGTTTTGCTTTTGTCGGCTCTTAATGCTTCTCCGGATGCTCCATACGGACGCTCTGTATTGAAGGGGTTGCCCTTTGTCAGCTCGGTTTTGCTTAAGATATTTAATTCTACCGGGCTTAATTTTGACAGAATGGGCAATCTTCGTTTTGCTGTTACCTATCGTCCTACCGAGGACACCTCTAATGTCAGAGAAAAGGCCAAGGCCATTGCAGAGGAATGGTCCAAGGTAATGAACAACAAAAACTCGGTAAGCGATTTCATTTCGGTGGGCGATGTTGATATCAAGGTCATAGGTGCAGACAATCAGGTTCTTGACACCGAAGTTCCTGTTCGTCAAATGCTCGAACAGATAGTGGCAAAGATGGGTATTCCCCCGTTTTTATTGGGGCTTAACTGGTCTTCGACCGAACGAATGTCGGTTCAGCAATGCGACATACTCACAAGTGAGCTTGAGGCATACAGACGAATACTGACACCCGTCATTACCAAAATCTGTAATACCTATTTAAGATTGCACAGATATTCAGACTGTGTCAATGTTGAATGGGATGATATCACATTACTTGATCAGACCGAAATGGCAAGAGCAAGACTATTAAATGCTCAGGCACAAAAAGCAGAGGAGGAATTAACAGTTGGAAACAAGTAAACATTACGGCTCCCCTAACCCAAAGGAGCTTGAAAAAATCAACACACTCAGCCTTAAGCCCTTGACACAGGAAGATGTATTCAGTTTTTCGGTCACCCTTTGCGACAATGAGGTAGACAGAGATTTTGAGTGCTTTGATGTAGATGCTTTGACGGCACTTGCTCCTCTTTTTGTGGGTAAACCCGGCATTTACGATCATTCAATGAAGGCTAAGGATATGTCCTGCAGGGTTTATGAGACATACATTGAGCAGCCGGACGGGATGGTTACATCCTACGGTGAACCGTATGTTCGTCTTATGGCAAAGGCATACTGCCTTAACACTCCCGAAAACCGTTCTCTTATCAAGGATATTGAGGGCGGTATCAAAAAGGAGGTTTCGGTAAGCTGTTCGGTTTTACACAGAGAGTGTTCGGTCTGCGGTAAAAATTCAAAGACCGATTTTTGTGAACACAAAGGCGGCCGATTTTACCGAAAGGACGGTTCTAAAAGGCTGTGTTATCACACCTTAAAATCACCTACAGATGCGTATGAGTTCAGTTTTGTGGCGGTTCCTGCACAAAAAAACGCAGGGGTCACCAAGAGTCTTTTTGAACTTAACGAGCTTATGAAAAGTCAGGGCTCGACCGTTATCGACAAGGGTTGCTACAGCGAGATAAACGACAGAATAGATGCTCTTGAAAAACGTGCGGCTATTGCCGATGAATATGAACAGAGTCTTCGTGACGAGATTGCTGCCTACTGCAGTGTAGGTGTTTGCAAGATCTCTTCGACTTCTGCCGATACACTTTGCAAGGGTCTTGATATTGAGGCTCTTAAGGAGCTTCGCAACACCTTAAAGGCAAGAGCTTCATTTGACGGTGTTGCTCAACTCATCGCTGATAAAAAGCCAAATAACCAACTCAACAACAACTATAAAATATAGGAGAAAACTATGAATTACGAAAACATTAAGCTTGAAAAGGGTATGTACGGCTCATCAAAGAGCTTTACCGACATTTTGGAGGAGCTTGATCCCTCCGCACAGTACGCAGGCACCGATCTTTCGGGTCTTGATGCATTTGAAAGACAGCTTAAAAGATTTGATATAAGTGTAAAGGGTGCTTCATCCGATCAGGTGCAGAAATTCTTTGCAACCAGCGACAGCTCAGCACTCTTCCCTGAGTATGTTGCACGAGCAGTAAGAACCGGTATGGAGGGTGCAAATCTTCTTCCTCAGATCCTTGCTGCGACCACCCGCATTGATTCACTCGACTACCGCACCATAACCTCAAATCCCACCGCTGAGGACAAGGAGCTTAAGGAGGTAGCAGAGGGTGCTGCAATCCCCGAAACTGAGGTAAAGACAAAAGAAAACCTTGTTTCACTTACCAAGCGCGGCAGAATGCTTATTGCTTCTTATGAGGCTCTTAAGTTCCAGCGTCTTGATCTTTTCACCGTTACCTTAAAGCAGATCGGTGCTTATATTGCGCGTCAGCAGTTTAATGATGCAGTAAATGTACTTATTAACGGTGACGGCAACGATAATGCCGCAAAGGTCATTTCACTTAAGGATGAACAGGCCGGTATTACCTATTCCGATCTTATCAATCTTTGGAATGAGTTTGATCCTTACGAGCTTAACACAATTATTGCCTCAAACGACGTTTGTGCAAAGATGCTTGAGATGCCTCAGTTTATGAATCCTGAAACCGGCATCAACTTTGCTGCAACAGGTAAGCTCAAGACTCCTCTCGGAGCCAATCTCATCAAGAGCTCCGCTTTAAGTGAAGGCACAATTATCGGTCTTGATAAGAATGCCGCACTTGAAATGGTGGTAGCAAGTGACGTTACGGTTGAATATGACAAGCTTATCGATCGTCAGCTTGAACGTGCAGCCATCACCTCTATTGCAGGTTTCGCAAAGATCTTTGATGACGCCAGTGTTGTATTAGGTTAATTATACAGGTACCCTTCGGGGTACCTTTTTTGGAGGAAAAATATGAATATTTTTAAGGCACTTGAATTCTTTTGCCTTTTGTCAGGTCTAAAACGCGACGAAGCTGCCGAATATGTTCCTCTTATTGCCTCCTCCGCCTCGGTGGTGGAGCGTAAGATCAAGGATTCCTCTCTTTGCGGCACCGACGAAGCTGCTGAGGTTACTGCTGCACTTACCTTTTACAGATATGTTCTGTCGCAGGAAGCCGCAGGTGCGGTTTCGTTTTCGGCAGGCAGTGTAAAGGTGGACAGCTCTTCCAGGGTAGCTTTGGCACGTGAAAACTACAAAAGAACACTTGATATGCACAGCCATCTTTTCGGTGATGATGATCTGATTTTCTTTGGGGTAGCGTATGAGAAAAATTAAAAACCTAATTAAAAGGTACGGTGAGAGGGTCAGTTTCGGTGAAAAAGATTTTTTCGCAATAATCACTCCCTTCAGTTACCGAAGCCGTACCTTTACGGAGGGAGACTACACCCCCATAGGCTACACCGATGCGGCAAACTATATGATGATCGCCTCCAGCGATGCCGATCTTAAGGGAAGCAGGGTTGGAAGCATTATTTATGCAGAGAGCGGAGAATACATTTTGTACCACTCCGACAACTTCTATTTTAAGGGTAAATGTATATACTGCTTTGCCTATCTTAAAAGGAGGGTGGCTTAATGACCAACAGTGTAAAAAGTATTACCGATGAAATGATCGATGTTTTAAAAATGTATGATCAAAATGATGAGTACGTCTTTTGCGGTGCATTTGACAACTCATACAAGCCCTGTCCCCTTTTAAAACCGACCGCCGTTTTAGGTGTCAAGGAGATCTGTCTTGGTGAAGGCGGATTCGGAGAATACCTGGGTACCGATGCAAACGGAAATACGGTTATGGGCAAAAGATGTGACGTAACACTTTCTCTTAAGCTATTTATGCCCAGAAGCATGGGGCAGGATGTAGGCTCGTTTTTTGAAGTAATTGCTTCGGTTCTGTCGGGCGGACCCTTGTCATCGGGTATTCTCTCGCTTAGTATTGGTGAAACCTCCTCCGACAAACTTTTAGATTGCTTTATGGCAAACGGAGAGATAAAGCTTCGTGCAATTTTTAACACCGTTTCATCAAAGAATCGCTTTGCATCATCCTTCAGCATACGTCAGGACAACTAAACAAAGGAGAAAAACCATGAATTTAAACACCTTCTGTCCGGGGGTATATACCTCGGTCAAAAAGACCTCCTCAGGTAACGGCTTTGGTGCCGTCTGCATTGCGGCAAAGGCACAAAACGGAAATACCGGCGAGGCGGTTACACTCTATTCAAAATCGGCCGCCATTTCGGTCTTTTCAGATCCGACCGATGCTGCGGTCCTTTCGGCTATGGTATCGGCGGCTTTTGACAACGGAGCAAAAAAAGTATATGCCGTAAATTGTCAAGCTGCTTCCGATTATTTAGCGGCATTTGAGATATTCAGCTCTTTTGAGGATGCTACGGTTATAGTTTGTGATTCATCCGATCAAGCGGTGCTTTCGGCACTGAATACTTCGGTTGATACATCGGTAGAAAGGGGCTACGAGCGTTTTGCGGTCATATCGGTGGAGGCTGATAATATTTCCCTTGAAAGAGGTATGCGTTCGGTATTTGTTTCGCAGACCTCCGAAACTTTGGGCGTAACATCAAAGCATATTACCGCCGCCGCAATTTCAGGACTCATTTGTAAGGGTGTATATTCCAACAAAAACGTAAACCGTTCATCCTTTTCGGGTATTACCCTTACCGACTCCATCACACAGGTCACCGCTGATTCGCTTTTAAGCTCCGGCATTACTCCCGTTGGAGTAATGGGAAGCTGTTCGGTCAGCAGATGTATCTGTTCTTTTACCGACAACGGCATAAAGGATATATACTCGGTCATTGCCTGTGACAAGGTTATAAGAGGCGCAAGAGGGGTGCTTACCGATCTTTTTGAATCAGCGGTTTCGCCCACCTACTCTGCCATTGAAAGCAAACTGATCGTATTTTTGGAGAAGGCGGTGGATATGGGTCTCATTTCACAATACGAAAGACCCATCCTTACCCCAAACACTACAGATGCTACTATATGTGACATTTTACTTTCGTTTACCTCGGCGGTGGGTATCAATCAGATACGTCTTTTTGCCGAGGTCAGCATTTAAGGAGGACATATGAACAACTTTACTCTTCCTTCCTCAAGGGATATTTATATTGAGATAGACGGTAAAAGAGCAGCGGTGGTTGAAAACTACAAGGTCACCGCCTCAAGAAACTGTAAAACCGTCGGGGCACTCGGTCACGACGGCGCGGTAGCTACCGTAAAAGGCACCACAGAATATGTAATTGAGCTTTCAAAGGTATCCACCCTGGGCTCTGCTCTTTCTGACGGCATAGACGTTTTTGAACTCTCCGATTTTTCACTTGTGATAGTAAAACCCGACCGTAAAATAATTTTTACGGGCTGTGAATGGGATACACTTACCGAAACCGCATCGGTATCTGAATCGGTTATAGAAAAAATACGCCTTACGGCTCAAAAAAGGGTGTGTGTCTGATGACCGCAGAGTATATTCTCGGCAACGACATATTTGAAATGGAGCCTTTGTCGGCAAAAAGCTTTTTAGCTGCGGAAGCGGATACCCAAAAGCTTTTAATGGATACCCACCCCGAATATGCTTCAGAGGTTATAAAATGGGCGGCTATTGCGGGTGCCAGTCTGCATAAGAACGGAAAAAGGGTGTTTTGTGACACCGAGGATGTACTTAACACCCTGACGGTTGAACAGATACTTTCCTTTTCAAATGCATACGGCTGTCTTGAAGGCTCTATGGCAGGTACGGTAATTATTCAGGGTGATGAAAAAGCGTCCGAGGACCGCTCATCAAAGACGCAGCCCTTATACCAAAACAGGTATATCTATTCCTTCCCGCAACCTTCTGCCGTATTTTCGCTGGAGGATTTTTCGGATGCCGTTCAAATGGAATCCTTGAGGAGATTCCGCCGTATCGGAGGTGACCTCTTTGACAGATAAAATGAAATTTGGTGATTTTGAATGGCCACACAATCCCGAAAAAATACAAATATCCTATCAAAACAACATGAGCACCACCCTTTTTCCCTTTAGAAAATGCAAAACCGAAATAACCGCTCCAGGTCCGAGAGTTGTTACCGGTAACGGAAGGTTTACGGGGGATGATGCTCTTTTTTATGCATCTAAGCTTTGTAATTTAAAAAATCTTCAAGCCCCTAAAAAATTGAAGCTTCCGCTTACCGAACCCTTTGACTGTGTTCTTTCTAAGACGGTTATTTTTGCAAGTGCATCAGAAAACGCGGTGCTTTATGAGTTCGAATTTATTGAAGCAGACACCGAGGAAGACACCTCTTTGACTCATACTGTTGATGTAAAAAAGGGGGATTCCGTATACAGTATTTCCGCACGTACCGGTGTGTCGGTGGACAGGCTCCTTAAGCTTAATCCTGCTATTCGCGACCCGTTTAATATTCCGATAGAAAAGGTGGTTATATAATGACTCCCCGCGTTAAAGCAATATTTGCCGACAACTACTATGTTGACCGATATCTTGAAGATCTTTTATCCTGTAGGATATCATTTGCTTACTATATACCCGCCGATATTGCTTATCTTTCCTTTTACTGCACGGAATATATTGAGCAGATAAGGGAGATAGAGATAGAGTATAAGGGCAGCACTGTTTTTGTGGGTAACGTTGACATTCAACATCAAAAGCGGACTACCGACGGATATGTTCTTTCCATTACCGCAAGAAGTCTTGAGGGAAAAATGCTCGACAGCGAGGCGGCTCCCAAAACCTATTATTATCCTACTACCTCGGTTATTTACGATAATCATATCAGATACTTTGGAGTAGAAGGGGTGGATGTTCCAAGTGCCAATACCGTTTCGCAGTTAAGTATCGACAGTTCAACCAGCGAATGGGAGGTCATATGCAACTTCTTTTCGCTATCCCATCAAAAGATTCCGTACATTGCAGGTGACAGAATACTCAGGTTAAGGGAAATAGCTTCAGAGGTTAAGGGACACATCTCAAACTCTGACCCTTCTGACGATGTAATACACTATAAAAGTGTTGATATAAAGAAAAAGACGGCTGATCTTATAAGCAATGTTTACATTATCAATGGCGATACGGGAGAGCTTAGCTCTACAATAGTGGATTCATATCTTGAGTCAATGGGATTTTACAGTGCCAGGTACAAGGAATATGACCCTGAAGACATACCCGCTATGAGTAATCATTACAGTAAGCTTATTAAAAAGCAAAAATCGGAGGCCTTTACTTACACCTTTGAGATGGATGACGGGTATAACATCAACCTTGGCGATGCTCTTGATTTTGACGAGCCCGAGCATCCGTTAACAATAAAGCTTATTGTTATCAAAAAGGAGTTTTCCTTTGGCAAAGACGGCATTAGATGGAGTATAGTCTGTACTCCCCAAGAATACTGTTATTAGGAGAATTAGTATGTGGATATATAATCAACGGACATCCGCCGACCCTCCTATACGTTCGGCAACCGTTTTATCCCTAAATCCATTGACGGTTATGGGAAAGGGTGTTCACAAAAACGTCATTTGTGTGCAGGGATTAAGTCTTTCGGTGGGTGACCGTGTGCTTATTGCTCCAACGGCATCAAAACTATTTATTATTGCAAAAATTTAGGAGGAAGTATGGATATTAAACTTAAAAACGGTGATTTTGCCCTCTCTGAAAACGGCAGACCGATCACGATATCCGGTGACCAAGAGCTTTTACAACGCATTGAAAACCGTCTTAAGCTTCAAAAGGGGTCTGTTTTTCTTAAGGGGGATCTGGGCAGTGAGCTTCATCTTTTGCAAAACTGCACTGCTGACCAAATCGACGGTTTTGCCGCAGAATGTGTAAGAAATGCACTTAAAGGCATACGTGAGATATCGGTTGAAGATGTAAAACTGCAAAAAGAGGGCGACCGCATTGATATTACCGTTATTATAAAGGTGCTTTCAAAGAATTTGATTTATGAGGTTAAAATATGATAAACGCTAAAGATTTTTACGACGAAATGTGCCGTGAATTCCAAAACAAAAGCGGATGCACGGTATATGAGGACAGTGATGTCGGAATTCGCTTTTCGGCGGTCGCGGCGGCTATGCAAAATGCTCTTGACAGAGCCGGTGCCCTCTCGGACAAGGCATCGGTAGAAAAATGTTCTAATGAAATGCTTGATATTTATGCAAAGGAATACGGCATTGAAAAACATCCCGCAACAAAGGCTATTGCTACCCTTCAGTTATCAGTCGACGGGTATCCGTTAGACAAGGATCTTACCGTTCAAAAGGGCACTCTCGTAGCTTCAAACGACGGGTGGGTCTTTGCCACCGACAAGACTGTTTCATTGGGAACCAAGTTGTCGCAGGTTTTGGTTACGGCAACGGCTGTGGATGCAGGAAGGGTAACCCTTTCCGCAGCATCCCTCACTAACTTTTGTTCCCCTGTGTCTCCGCTTCTTTCGGTTACCAATAATATTCCCGTTGATTCGGGAAGCGATGCTGAAAGCTACGAGCATCTTCGAAAAAGATTGCTTATATTAAAAAGGGGCTTCCCCTGCCTTATTAACCGAGATTATATACGTTCGGTGGCTATGCAGTTTACGGGTGTTCTTGATGCGGCGGTCACGGTAAAAGAGGGTCTGGCTCATATTGTTTTAAGTGTTGAGTCCCCCGAAACCTTTGATTTTTCAGCTTTCAACAGCTTTATGTTTGAGAGACTTCCCCTTCCGCTTAATCTCACCGCATCGCTTTGCGAGGAGCATCTGTTGGAGCTTGAGGTTTATATTTATAATCCTTATGTTGATAACTGTTTGGATGCATTTGTTGAATCCATAAATGAATACTTTAAAAACATCAACATAGGACAGGTTATAAACAATGCCGATCTTTACAGATATCTTGCCGAGAAAAACTATTGTGAGAGCTTTGAGATAATGGGTCTCGACTATGAGTTTTCGATTACCGAAAACGAAAAATACAAGGTGGATACCATTATGTTCTTTGAGGAGTAGTGTATGGCGGCTTTTGAAAAACTAAAACTCAGCCTTGAGGCGACCAACCTTTATTCTTTGCAGGAAAATTCGCTTGTAAGTGCCGAAATTTCGGCTTTGGGCGTTGCGATAGATATGTTTGAAGAAGCCCTTCAAGGTCTTGAAAAAGAGGGATTTGTCGACCCAAACAACATCGCTTTTCTTCGAAACACCGCAACCACATTAGGACTTAAAGGTCTTTTGGATGAACAGCTTTACGGGGTTCTTTCGATTCTCTTTAAGCACAGGTTTCACGGGGTAACGGCTAATGCTCTTCAGGACATTTTTTATGTCTTGGGTTTTGACACCGTAATCACCTTTGACGAGCAGAGCAAACGCACCATAATTAGCTGTACGGGAGAAAACGCGGCAGATTTTTCAGATAGCGAAGCGGTAAAGGAGATATTACGTCTGATTTCTTTTGATGAGAATGATTTTTTTGTTAGTAACACTCTTGAAAAACCAGAATAATTATCATATAATCACTTAGGGTGATATTATGAAAAAGGTTCTCTTTCAGGGAGATTCAATAACAGATGCAGGTCGCAACCGTCAAAGTGACCGTACCGATAAAGGCTATGGCTATGCCACCGTTGTAAGCGCCGTTTTGGGTGCAAAATATGCGGGTGAATATGAATTTTTCAATATGGGTGTAGGCGGCAACAGAATAGTTGATGTTTACGCCAGGATGAAAAAGGACATTTTGAACCTTAAGCCCGATTATATGAGTTTACTTATCGGAATAAATGATGTTTGGCACGAGGTCGATTGGCAAAACGGAATTGATACCAAGAAGTTTGATAAAATTTACCGTATGCTTATTGACGAGATACTTGAAGAGCTTCCGGACATCAAGATAATGATACTCGGACCCTTTGTGGGCAAAGGAAGGTCAACTCTCGGCGCAGAGCTTAACGACCTTGAGCGATTTGACTATTTTGTCAAGGGAAGTGCAGAAAAGGCGGCTGTCGCAAAAAGAATAGCCGAGGACTACTCCTTCCCCTTCATTGATCTTCAGGCAGTATTTGACGAAGCATTTACAAAGGCTGACGACGATTACTGGCTTGACGACGGTGTGCATCCGTTAGCCGCAGGTCACGGACTTATTGCTGACGAGTGGATAAAGGTATTTGAAAAAATGAAATAAATAAAAAATCCGAAGTACAAATGTACTTCGGATTTATTGTTTTAGGATTATTCCTCGACCTGCTCTTCTTCGTCCTCATCCTCGAAATCAAACTCAAGTTCAATTCCGCAGCTGGGGCAGATCATTGAGTCTGTGTCGAGTGAGTCTGCGTCGATGCAGATGGTCTCGTTGCAGGAAGGACAGGTTACCTCAAAGAAGGCATCCTCATCACAGCAACAGTCACAATCATCATCGCAACAGTCATAGTCTTCATCATCACAGCAGCAATCACAATCGTCATCACAACAATCACAATCGTCACCGTAGATCTCCTCTTCTACCATTCCGAGATCCTCGTCGAGTTCCTCAACAAGATCCTCAACCTCTGCGAGATCCTCGTCGATCTCTTCAACTCTTGCTTCGAGCTCATCAAGGTCTACCTCGATATCCTCGATAGAAAGTGTGATCTCATCAATGGTTTCGATAATTGCCTTTATAAGCTTATCGTTATTGCTTTCTGTAAGGTTCATACCCTCTGCAAGACCCTTAAGATATGCTGCCTTTTCGGTAAGTGTCATAACTGAAACCTCCTTATATTATGCTCTTTCCATATATTCGCCGACTCTGGTGTCGATACGGATCTTATCGCCCTCGTTTACGAAGAGGGGTACACGGATCTCTGCACCGGTCTCAAGTGTGGCGGGCTTTAATGTATTGGTTGCGGTATTACCTGCAAAGCCGGGCTCGGTCTTGGTGATCTCAAGCTCTACGAATGTGGGGGGCTCTACATCAAATACATTGCCCTTGTAGGATACGATCTTACAGATCATCTCTTCCTTAACAAACTTAAAGTTGTCACCGACAAGATTATGTGCTACGAGTACCTCTTCCCAGGTCTCTGTATCCATAAAATGATAAAGATCGCCATCGTCGTAGGAATACTGCATTTCCTTTCTCTCAATAAATGCGGTGGGGAACTTTGCGGTGGGGTTGTAGCTCTTTTCAACTACTGCACCTGTGATTACATTCTTGGTTTTGGTTCTTACGAATGCTGCTCCCTTACCGGGCTTTACATGCTGAAATTCAACGACCTGAAGAACGTTGCCGTCCTCTTCAAAGGTCATACCGTTTCTGAAATCGCCTGCTGTTACCATAAAGAAAAACCTCCTGAGTTTTATCTATTTAATCTTTTACCTATATATTCTAATATATCTCGAGTTTATTTTCAAGCATAAATTAAAGAATTATCAGTTCTTTTTGGGTCGTAGAGAGTGTTTTACCGCCTTTTTCGGTGACAAGCAGCATATCTTCTATTCTGACACCCAATTTTTCGGGTATATAAATACCCGGTTCGTCGGTTACGATATTGCCCTTTTTAAACACCGACTGCGATTTTGGAGAAGCATTGGGATACTCATGTATATCTATTCCGACACCGTGACCAAGCGAATGGCCAAAGTATTCACCGTAGCCTGCTGCGGTAATAATGTCCCTTGCCGCCTTATCGGCATCGGCACAGCTTACTCCCTCTTTGTAAAAAGGAACCGCGGCTTTATGTGCCTTCAATACAGTTTCATACACCTCTTTTGCGATGCTGTCCACATTACCGAGTGCAACCGTTCTTGTCATATCCGAGCAGTATCCGTTATAAACACAGCCGAAGTCCATTGTTATAAGATCACCCTTTTTAAAAGGGGTATCACCCGGAACACCGTGCGGCATAGAGCCGTTTTTACCGCAAAGAACTATCGTATCAAAGGATGTTTTGGATGCCCCGCTTTTACGCATAAATATTTCCAGCTCAAGAGCTATCTCGCTTTCGGTGACACCCTCTTTAATAAGCGGTAATACCTTTAAAAATGCATCGTCCGCTATTTGTGCGGCGGTGGAGATACATTCTATCTCCTTTTCGTCCTTTATTTCGCGAAGCTCTCTTATTACAGAGGAAAACTCCTTTGAAAAGGTGAGCTTTGCATCCTTAAACAATGTTTTCAGCGTTTCATAATCGTCTATGGTGATTGAGGTTTCGGTAACCGCATCCTTTTTTAAAAGGGTAAAAAACTCCTTGTTAAAGGGCAACACCTCAGCATCGGTCACCTCTCGCTGTGCGGCTTCAATATACCTTGAATCCATTGCAAGATAAGGTTTACCGTCGCTTATCAACAGTATGCCGTCCTCCGCCTCAAAGCCGGTAAAATAAAAACGGTTTTGCGGTGTAAATATAACCGCATTTTCATATCCCTTTGATATGAGCTTTTGTATTTTGGTCATAGATTATCCTTTGTATTTAAGATAGATGCTCTTCATTTCGAGCGCATCAATATCCTGCGTTCCTGCAGACTCACTTATAAATATGGGTGAAAGGTCACGCTCTGCAATTATTTTTGCAAGTGGTTCGAAATTTGGTCCAAAGATATTATCATCAAAGGTTAAATGCTTTTTTTCACCGCCTTGAGAATACTCTATCTTGGAAAAGTGGGAATGAAAGTTTTTATATCTTTCTTCACCAAGGGTGTTTTTAACAGTATCAAGCACTACCGAAAAGTCCTCATATGAATTGCACCCGCCCAACGTTCTGGCATTAAGATGACCGAAATCTATGCAGGGAATAAAGCGTTCGTCAACCTTGCAAAGCTGCATAACCTCATCAAGTGTACCCAGCTGATTTATTTTGCCCATTGTTTCGGGACAGATGCGTATATCCGACAAATGTTCTTCATCGAGTGCCTTTTGTGCAAGAACGAGGGTATCATATGCCTTTTTAAGTGCCTCCTCACGCGAGATCTTGGCACAGGTGCCCGAATGTACGACTATTCTGTCGCCGCCGAGCATTTTGACAGCCCTTGCACTTTGAAGGATATAGTCTATGCTTTTAAGACGCTTTTCCTCCTCTAATGATGCGAGGGAAATATAGTATGGAGAATGCAGCGAAACGGTGATGTTATGTTCAATTGCCTTAAGGCGAAACTGCTCCGCCTTTTCGGGAGAAACATTTACTCCCCTGCCGCACTGATATTCAAAGTGATCAAGACCAAAAGCTTCAAGGTAGCCAGGCATCTGAAGGGTGGTCTTAAAGCCTTCGGCACTGAAACGCTCACTACTTCCTGCGGGTCCGAACTTTGCACTCACCTTGACATCTTCCTTTCATAACGTGATTTGATTTTTTTCTCTAATTTTCTTCTTATCTTAAAGCTTGTGCCCTCTTCCTCGACAAACGGTTCGGTAAGGCAGACACGTATTCCTGCAAGACGGGCACCTAATGTATCGGTAAATATCTGATCACCGATGAGCATACACTCGCTCTTTTTACATCCCAGCTTTTTTACTCCCTTTTTAAGCTTGAAGGGAAGCGGCTTACAGCAAAGTGCAAAATAATCAAGCCCTATACTTTTGGCAAAGGGTGCTATGCGGTAGTCCTTACTGTTGGATGCGATAATAAGGGGATAACCCGCTTCGTGCATCTGATCAAGCCACTCCTTGACGCCCTGCTCAAGCCTTCCTG
The DNA here is from genome assembly GCA_017481115.1 of Clostridia bacterium. GTDB lineage: Bacteria > Bacillota > Clostridia > Oscillospirales > Acutalibacteraceae > RGIG1913. The sequence continues at coordinate 20,570 of JAFUPP010000048.1, forward strand.
TATGATGGCGGGTAAGTGTGTTATCAACATCTAAAAGCAGATATTTTATGCCCTCTTTTTCCAAAAATGAGGGGGTTATGTCAAAAATTTTTTCTTTTCTGTAATGCGGATAGAATATCATTATAATTCCTCAAAGTAAAAACGGGCCGAATACTCGACCCGTTTTTTATGTTTATTTGAATTTGCGCTTGCGGGCTGCCTCTGACTTCTTTTTACGCTTGACAGACGGCTTTTCGTAATGCTCACGCTTACGGACCTCCTGAATAACGCCGTCTCTTTGAGTTGCTCTTTTGAAGCGACGGAGTGCGTTTTCGAGAGATTCGTTTTCTCTAAGTTTTACTTGGCTCATTAACATTCCCTCCTTTGAGGCTCCTGCCTGAAGGATTTACTTATAACTATAAGCACTAGACATTATACTTGGTTTTGTCTTAATAGTCAAGTCTTTTTTTCAAAATAGATGCTTATAAGGGTTTTACCACGATATTAACAAGCTTCTTGGGAGCATAAAACTCCTTAATTACCTGCATACCGTCTAAAAGTGCCTTAACATCTGCGTTTTCCTTTGCAAGATTGATTGCTTCATCTGCGGTGGACTCGGCAGGTATCATAATTCTTGCCTTTATTTTGCCGTTAAGCTGAACTGCTATCTCAACCTCGGCATCCTTACATTTTGCTTCATCATA
>JAFUPP010000049.1 GCA_017481115.1 Clostridia bacterium
ACGTAAGAGTCCAATAGTAAAATAAATTAAAGCGGTTTCGAAAGAAACCGCTTTTTGTTTTATTTAAAATTCTTTTTTGCAAATTCATATGATGTACGGCACATATCCTCAAGAGTTCTTGTTGCTTCAAAACCAAGCTCTTCTTTTGCTTTTGCCGGATCAGCAAAATTAACCGCAACATCTCCGGGTCTGCGCGGGTCTATACAATAGGGAAGCTTGATATTGTTCGCCTTTTCGAAAGCCTTTACCATATCAAGCACCGAATATCCCGTTCCAGTTCCGAGATTATATATCTTCAGTCCGTCAAGCTTAGAGATTGCAAGCGTATGGCCGTGTGCAAGGTCACAAACGTGTATGTAATCTCTTACACCTGTTCCGTCGGCAGTAGGATAATCATCACCGAATATATGAAGCTTTTCAAGCTTGCCGCAGGCGACCTTCATAATGTAGGGCATAAGATTATTTGGAATTCCGTTGGGATTTTCACCTAAAAGTGTGCTTTCGTGTGCTCCTACGGGATTGAAATATCTCAAAAGAGTAGCATCCCACTCACTGTCGGAAGCACAAAGATCCTTTAGTATCTGCTCAATATAAAGCTTGGTTGAGCCGTAAGGATTGGTTGTTGAAAGGGGAAAGTCCTCGGTAACGGGAACCGTGGCAGGATCTCCGTAAACGGTGGCAGAAGAACTGAAAACAATTCTTTTACAGCCGTGTGCGGACATACTCTTTAAAAGGGTCACGGTACCTGCGATGTTGTTATCGTAGTATAAAAGAGGCTTTTCGCAGGATTCACCAACCGCTTTAAGTCCTGCAAAATGTATAACTGCATCAATATCATGATGGGTGTTAAAAACATTATCAACATCAGATCTGTTGCGTATATCACCCACCATAAAGGCAGGAGCCTTACCGGTTATTTCCTTTATTTTATCCAGCACTTCTATTTTAGAGTTACAAAGATTATCCAAAATAACAATATCGTGACCGTTCTCAATAAGGTCAACTACTGTATGTGAGCCGATGTAACCGACACCGCCGGTAACAAGTATTTTCATATCTATCCTCCGAGATATTTATCGGGAAAAATTCCGTCACTGCTAGCATTATACCATTAAGAGTAGAATTTTTCAACAAAAATATAAAGGACAGCATCGCTGTCCTTTAATTTAATCCTTAAATATATCCTTGAACTTTTCGAAAAAGCTTTTACGCTTTTTGTAGTTAGCGTCGGCCATGCTTTCATCAAGCTCCTTGATAAGCTTTTTCTGGTCGGAAGAAAGGCTTTTTGGGATCTCAATGGTCATTTTTACATACTGATTACCTCTGCCGCTTTGACCGAGTCTTGTAATACCCTTACCCGAAAGCTTGAATACATCTCCGGGTTGAGTGCCCTCGTGAACGGTGTACTTGACCTTTCCGTCAAGGGTGGGAACAATGATCTCGGCACCTAAAGCTGCCTGTGCGTATGTAATGGGCATTTCGCACCATACATCGTATCCGTCTCTTTCGAAAACGGGATGAGGTCTTACGTTGACGTTTATGATAAGATCACCCGCAGGACCGCCGTTTATACCGGCATCACCTGCACCTCTCACTCTGAATGCCTGACCGTCATCAATACCCGCAGGGATATTTATTTCAAGCTGACTTGTCTTTCTGATGCGACCCTTTCCCGAACAGTTTTTGCAGGGATGATCAATAACCTTACCCGTACCGCCACACTTGTCGCAGGCGTGTTGAGTCTGCATTATACCAAAGGGTGTACGCTGAGCTGCGGTTACCTGACCGCTTCCGTGACAAACGGGACAAACAGTAGGTGAGTGACCCTTTTCGGCACCCGAACCACCGCACTCCTTACAGGCGTCTATCTTGGTTGTGGACACCGTTTTTTTACAACCAAATGCCGCCTCTTCAAAGGATATGGTTATTCTAGCAGATGTATCTCTGCCTTTTCTGGGAGCGTTAGGATTAGCCCTTCTGGCACCTCCGCCGAAGAAACTGCCGAATATATCACCAAGATCGCCGAAATCAAAGTCGCCGAAGCCACCGCTAAAGCCACCTTGACCTGCATTGTAGTTGGGGTCAACTCCTGCATGACCGAACTGGTCGTATCTTGCCTTCTTTTGAGCATCCGACAAAACCTCGTATGCCTCGTTTACCTCCTTGAAATTCTCCTCGGCGGTCTTATCGCCGGGATGAAGATCGGGGTGGTATTTTTTTGCACACTGACGGTATGCTTTTTTTATTTCATCGTCCGAGGCGCTGCGGTCAACCCCCAGCACCTCGTAATAATCTCGTTTATCTGCCACTTAAATTACTCCAAAGATCAGTTATTGTTTTCGTCTGTAACATCCTTGTAATCGGCATCGTAGACATTGTCTGTAGCAGAAGATGCGTTGTCTGCTGTTGCGCCCTGAGCCGCCTGTGCTGCCTGATATATCTTCTCGCTCATCTTATAGATGGACTGCTGGAGCTCGTCGGATGCCTTCTTGATGGCCTCAACATCGGTACCCTTAAGTGCTTCTTTAACTGCATCACACTTTGACTGAACCTCTGCTTTTTCCTCTTCGGAGATCTTATCGCCGACCTCACCCAAGGTCTTTTCACACTGATATACCATCTGATCTGCGTAGTTTCTGGTATCTACGTCCTCACGATGCTTTTTATCCTCCGCAGCATACTGTTCTGCATCCTTAACAGCCTTGTCAATGTCCTCTTTAGACATATTTGAGCTTGAAGAAATGGTAATGGACTGCTCCTTGCCGGTGCCAAGATCCTTTGCACTTACGTGAACGATACCGTTTGCATCGATATCGAAGGTAACTTCAATCTGGGGTACTCCTCTGGGTGCGGGAGCGATTCCGTCAAGATGGAATACACCGAGGGTCTTGTTGTCCTTTGCAAATTCTCTTTCACCCTGCAGAACGTGAATCTCAACCGAAGTCTGTCCGTCTGCAGCGGTAGAAAATACCTGGCTCTTCTTTGTGGGAATGGTGGTGTTTCTTTCAATTACCTTTGTAGAAACTGCACCCATTGTCTCGATACCGAGTGAAAGGGGAGTAACGTCGAGAAGTAAAAGACCCTTAACGTCGCCGCCGAGAACACCTGCCTGGATGGCCGCGCCGAGAGCGACACATTCATCGGGGTTAATACCTCTGAAGGGCTCCTTGCCGATAAACTCCTTGATTGCTTCCTGAACTGCAGGGATACGGCTTGAACCACCAACCATAAGAACTTTGTCTATCTGTGCGGTTGAAAGACCTGAATCCGAAAGAGCCTGCTTTACGGGAATCATTGTAGACTCTACAAGATCAGCGGTGATCTCGTTGAATTTTGCTCTTGTAAGGGTGCCTTCATAGTGCTTGGGTCCGGTTGCATCAGCAGTGATGTAGGGAAGGTTGATGTCTGCGGTAGTCATACCCGAAAGATCGATCTTTGCCTTTTCTGCGGCTTCCTTAACCCTCTGCATTGCCATTTTATCAAAGTTGAGATCGATACCGGTTTGTGTCTTGAAATCTGCAACTATCCAATCCATAACACGCTTGTCAAAGTCGTCGCCGCCAAGACGGTTGTTACCTGCAGTTGCAAGAACCTCCTGAACACCGTCGCCCATCTCAATGATTGAAACATCAAAGGTACCGCCGCCAAGGTCGTATACCATTACCTTCTGGTCGGTCTCCTTGTCGATGCCGTATGCGAGAGCAGCAGCGGTAGGCTCGTTTATGATTCTCTTTACATCAAGACCAGCGATCTTACCTGCGTCCTTTGTAGCCTGACGCTGAGCGTCGGTGAAGTATGCGGGAACGGTAATAACTGCCTCGGTTACCTTGTCTCCGAGGTATGCCTCTGCATCGTTTTTAAGTTTTTGAAGAATGATAGCAGAGATCTCCTGAGGGGTGAACTTTTTGCCGTCTATCTCAACCGAGTAGTTTGAACCCATCTCTCTTTTGATGGATGCAATTGTTCTGTCAGGGTTGGTAATTGCCTGTCTTTTTGCGTTCTGTCCGACAATTCTTTCTCCTGACTTTGAAAATGCTACTACCGAAGGGGTAGTTCTTGTTCCTTCTGCATTTGCAATAACGGTAGGCTCACTACCCTCAATTACTGCAACACATGAGTTTGTTGTACCAAGGTCGATACCAATGATTTTTGCCATTTTGATTTCCTCCAAATATAATGAATGATTTTATTAATATATTTATTCGGCCTTTACCACCGCTACCATAGCGGGACGTATGACCGTGTCTGACATTTTGTAGCCCTTCTGAAAAACCTCTGCTACGGTCTCGGGATCTGCACCTTCTGATTCTACCTGAGAAACAGCATAGTGGAAATTTGGATCAAAGGGCTTGCCTTTTGCGTCTATCTCCTCAAGACCTAAATTCTTAAGTATCTCAAAAAACTGCTTTGTGGTAATATCAATACCTTTTTTGTAGTCCTCAAGCTCGGCACCTGAATTTTGTTCAGCCCTTTCAAGATTATCCACAACAGGTAAGAGCTGCTTTGCAAAAGCCGCTCTCGCATCAAGACCGATCCTCTCGGCTTCACGCTGTGTACGTTTTTTATAGTTGTCAAATTCGGCGGCGGTTCTCATCAAAAGATCCTTCGCCTCATTAAGCTCGTTTAAAAGCTCTTCTTTGGTTCTTTTATCCTTAACCTTATCGGATTTGGACATATATATTCCTCCCATCGTTTCTGAATAGATTTGATATAGCCTCTCCCATTGTTTTTGCGGTAAACTGCACGATGGGAAGTATTTTTGAATACTGCATTCTTGTTGAACCGATAACCCCTATCTTACCACCCTTGCGGTCTAAAAAGGAGTAGTCCTCAAATACAAGACTTGAAGTGTTAAGTGCTTCATTTTTCATTTCGTTGCCGATAAGCACCTTTGAGTTGTCCTCCGAATAAACAAGCAGCTCAAGAAGCTGTCTGCTTCGAAGCATCGAAAGTATTTTTTTTGATTTTTCAATCTCAATCTCTCCTCGTGAGAAGAGATTTATTTCGCCGCTGGCCTTTAACTCGCAAACACAAGCGGATTCAATAAGAGACCTCAATGTATCCGAAATCGATGCAAACTTTAAAGGCGCAGGCTGAGTGCCTGTAAATAATCCTTGTATGGTAGCTTTATCTATGTTTATCATAGGTATTCCCGAAAACACCCTGGCACATACCGATGAAAAAACTGCAGCTTCTGCAGGATAGATCTCCTCATCAACACGCAAAGGTAAGCTTTTGACAATGCCCGAGTCGGTTAAAAGCACCAAAAGATAATTTATGTTGCCTATCGGTATAAGGTCAACCTTTGCAATATAGCTTTTTGCATCCGAAGGGGTAGAGGTGATGCACATATGCTCGGTAACATCCGATAAAGCATCACAGGCCCTCAATAAAAGTATCTCCGGATTTCCTGCTGAAAAAACAGCATTATAAATATGATTTTTTTCTTTATCCGTAGGCGGTATCGGTTTGATCAGTTCATTAATATAAAGTCTGTAGGCAGACTGCGACGGGATTCTTCCCGCAGAGGTGTGAGGTTGCTCCAAAAATCCAAGACGGGAAAGCTCACTCATTTCGTTTCTGATGGTCGCAGAAGAAAGACCCATATCATCGCATATAGATTTAGAACCGACGGGTTCAAATGTTTTTTCAAATGTCAGAATGACACGACCAAGTATTTCTTTTTGTCTTGAGTTGAGCATTTTATCACCTCTTTTTAGCACTCAAAAAGAACAAGTGCTAACTTTTGACTATAATTTACCAAAAAACAGACCCTTTGTCAATAGAAAAGCGCAAAAAAGTCAAAAAATAGTTTGACTTTAACTGACCAATGATGATTTTGATACAAAAATTGTCCGCTTCTTACATTATAATATATAAAGCGAACATTAACGGTTTAAACGGATTATATATATAATGTATAGAGAGATTTTGAAAGGAGAAAGCGAATGTCGGTAATCGTAAAGGTGGTTTTAGGGGTTCTTTGCCTTGTTGGAATATCGGAAATAGTATGGAATATCATATTACATTTAATAAGACCGAAGGATAACGATCGACCTGTACTGCTTATAAGACTGAAAGGGGATGCCGAAACGGTAGAACAAAAATTGCGAAGTGCAGATGTTGTAACTCGCCTTTTGGGAGGTAGCGGATGCGACGGTTTAGTAGTTGTTGATTGCGGAATGGAGGATGAAGCACGAGATGTTGCGAGTCGTTATATACGACCTAGAGAAAACATAGTTTTATGTACTCCAAACGAACTTTTTGACCTTCTGAAAAATTTTTAAAAAAACTTAAAAAAAGTGTTGACAAAGGTAAAGTGATGTGGTAATATACATAGGCACTCGCAAAACGGCGGATGCAAAAGGACCTTGAAAATTAAACAACGAGAAAAGGAACCCTAAGATTTTTTGAGTACGATTTTTGTTTAAAACTGTACTGTAAATCTGGTAAAACAGATAGATACGCTAGAGTATCGGTAAATGAGCGAACGAAAGCTCTAAGATTGATTAAAGCATCGAAAGATGTGTTAATACAAATTTTAGAGAGTTTGATCCTGGCTCAGGACGAACGCTGGCGGCGTGCCTAACACCTGCAAGTCGAACGGAGTTACTTATTCAGATCCCTTCGGGGTGACGAATATTTAACTTAGTGGCGGACGGGTGAGTAACGCGTGAGCAACCTGCCTTTCACAGGGGGATAACAGTTGGAAACGACTGCTAATACCGCATAACGTACATTGATGGCATCATCGATGTACCAAAGGAGCAATCCGGTGAAAGATGGGCTCGCGTCCGATTAGCTAGTTGGTGAGATAATAGCCCACCAAGGCGACGATCGGTAGCCGGACTGAGAGGTTGAACGGCCACATTGGGACTGAGACACGG
>JAFUPP010000050.1 GCA_017481115.1 Clostridia bacterium
AACAATAACCTTGTTACAGCTGATGGAAATTGGAAGGTAAAGTATGCTTGGAAGCTTTCAGGCCACAACGCACTTTGTGCCGATGCAAACGGTTCAAAGCTTGCCTTCAATTACTACGGATACAACTTTAAGCTTGTTTCCTACAAGTCAGCAACTCAGGGTAAAATATACATCTCGGTTGACGGCGGCGCAGCAGTAGAGGTCGACCTCTCGGATACAAGTATGGATTCACTTTATAAGAGCGAGGTATTCAATACCCAGAATCTTAAACACGGCAGACATACCGTAGAAATTACCGCAAACGGTAAGGTATGTATCGACGCTATCCTTGTAGACGGCGAACTTATCTAAAATAAAGCATAAATAAAGCACCGCAGATCTTGAAGATCTGCGGTGCTTTATTTATTTTATAACATCAATTTTATCTATCGAGTAGTATTCTAATAGCTTTATGGCGGAGGAGTTTAGCCTTTCACCGCAGACCGCCACCGATACCGCGGGCGGACAACTGACAGCGGGGGAGGAGAGTACTCTGCCCAAAGCGTTTTTTACATCTACCGTTTCAGAATTTGAAAAGATGGCATCCTTAATGGACATAACTCTTTCGCAGCGTTCAAAAGAGGGGGGCAATATACAAATGCTCTCTTTTTGTAAAACGGAAGATAATACCTCTTTTAGTTTATCTAATTCCTTTAACTGATCATAGCCTATCATCAAAACGCAAAAGTCCCGATCAAAGAACTCTGCGACTATACCGTTTTGTTGCAGGATTTCGGCTATTTCTTCACCCGTATATCCGTACTCTTTGGGACAAAGGGTGATTTTCAGCGGCTCGTCGCCCACCGTTTTGATGGGTAATTCAGCCTTAAAAGTCTTTATCTTTTCTTGAAGGAATGATAAATCAAGACCGTTCATATATTCGTTTGCCTTGTCCAGCGAAGCGAGTATAAGATATGAGGGGCTGGTGGAGGCAAACATTTTCATAGCAGATACGGCATTCTCGCTAAAAAATTCGGGAGCATTTTCTGAAATATGCAGATATCCTCCGCCCGTAAGTACGGGAAGGGTCTTGTGTGCCGAATCGCAACAGATATCCGCCCCCAAGGTTATGGGATGAATATCCTTCTTTAAAAACTTAAGATATGCACCGTGAGCGTTATCCACCGCCAAAATACATCCGTACCTTTTGCAAACCTTGCTCAGCTTTTCGATATCGGCAATATTGCCGAGATAATCGGGGGAGGTTATGTAAACCGCAACCGGACGGGTGGATTTTATATACTCCTCCAAAGCTTCAGGGGTGACGGGGCAGGACAACACCGAAGAGCCATCGGCATACATCCATTTTACATCAATATCAAGAAGTGCCGATGCTGTTATAAACGTGGAGTGTACGTTTCTTGCCGCAAGAACCGTCGGGGCTTTGCCGAGGGACAAGGCATACTTTTTTATGAGGAAAAGCATCGCTCTTATGGATAATGATGAGCCCTCTGTTGAAAACACCGTCTTTTTTGTTCCAAACAGTCGGGAAGCATTTTGCATACTCTCAAAAATAATTCCCTTGGCATCGTACAATACGTCTGCTCCGCCTATTTCGGTTATATCAAGTGCCTCAACACCTATTTTGCCGCTGCCCTTGTGACCGGGCATATGCATCCTGACGGTATGCTTTTGAGAATAACCCTTTACAAAATCAAATACGGGAGTTTTCATTGGCTTATCTGCTTTGCCGCCTCAAGCATAATGGCACATTCCATACGCTTTTTGAAAAGCTCACATCCGCTTTCGTAAACACCGTTTACGCTGCCTGTTGCATGATATGCATTTGCGGCACATCCGCCCGAGCAATAAAGCTTTGCCCAACATTTTTCGCACTCCTTACGGGTGTATACGTTTGTTGCGGCAAATTCGTCCTGTACCTCTTTGTTGGTAACACCGTTATATATATCACCAAGCTTGAATTTTTCCTCGCCGACAAACTGATGGCAGGGATAAAGATCTCCCCAGGGGGTGACCGCCATGTATTCCGTTCCCGAGCCGCAACCCGAAATGCGTTTATAAATACAAGGACCGCTCTTAAGGTCGAGCATATAGTGATAGAATGTAAAGGGAGTGCCTTTTTTATGATTGTCAAGCATTAACAGAGCAAGTTCCTCATACTGCTTTTTGACAAGATCTATATCCTCTTCGGTAAGTGCCGAAGGATCGTTCTTACCGCAAACTACCGGCTCCATACTTATCTCCTTAAAGCCTAAGGAGAGCATCTTTTTTATATCCTCCAGAAAGTCAGGGTTATAATGTGTAAAGGTGCCGCGCATATAATAGTTTTTACCGCCTCTTTTTTCTACAAAACGCTGAAAAAGAGGAACTATTTTATCGTAGCTTCCGTTACCTGCATAATCTACTCTGAAACGGTCGTGTACCTCTTTTCGTCCATCAAGACTTAGTACCACGTTACTCATTTCCCTGTTTGCCCAATCAATTACATCGTCGTCCACCAAGACTCCGTTGGTGGTAAGGGTAAATCGGAAGTTCTTGCCGTGCTGCTTTTCAATGCTTCTGGCATACTTTACAAGCTCTTTGATCATATCAAAGTTCATCAAAGGCTCACCGCCAAAGAAATCCACCTCAAGATTATGTCTTGTGCCCGAGTTTTCAATAAGAAAATCAAGTGAACGCTTTGCTACATCAAGACTCATCACCGCGCGGTCGCCGTGATACTTACCCTGACTTGCAAAGCAGTACGAACAGTTAAGGTTACAGGTGTGGGCAACGTGCAGACAAAGAGCCTTGATTATTCCGGCACTTTTTGCCTTCAGATCCCCCGCCATAGATGAAAATGTGTCCTCTGTAAAGAGCTTACCCTCGCTTTTTAGCTGCTCAATATCCTCAAAGCATTCATTGATATCGGTCTCGGTAACATCGGGATACTTTTCTAATATATATGACGAGATATCCTCCTTTGAGTGACCCTCGTACAAATCGATAATATCGTAAATTACCTCGTCTACAAGATGGATAGCTCCCGAGTAAACGTCTAAAACTATATTTAAACCGCCGAGTTTATATGCGTGTATCATAACGATCCCTTTCAGTATAAAATCACAAAAAATGCCGCCTGAAATTAGGCGGCACCTTATGTCAGGAAAATTATTTGCTTTCCTTTTTGCTTTCGCACTGCTGATTTGCAATGCCGCAGCTGGTCTTGCAGGCTGACTGGCAGGAAGTCTGGCACTCGCCGCAGCCGCCCTTCTTTGCTGATTCGCAAAGGTTTTTAGTTTCAAGAGTCTGAATACGCTTCATATTCGTTGCCCTCCCTAAAATTTGAATTTTACTCATTATATCACGGCTAAAACGATAAGTCAATGCGTTCAAAAAACAAAATATCGGTAATATATTGAAATAAATTTATTAATGGAGTAAAATAAACTGGTCAATAAAGATTCAAGGAGTAATATGATGAAATCATCAAACCTTTCGGCTCAAAAGGAAAAGGAACAGGCCTTTTTGTATGCATCGGTCATCGGCGGATGCTTTCTTGCTATTTATTTTCTGACAAAGCTTTTCAATAAGCTTATCATATTTATTGCCCATCAGTTTCCTTCATTTTGGAACTATGACAACGGAAATGTTGCAGATTCATTTGTATACATTTTTTATGCCGTAATATGCTTTGCGCTTCCCGCCATCGTCTTTTCCAAGATAATGGGAATTAAAATGTATGAAAACGTAAGCTTCGGCAGAGCCAAAAAGGGTATGGGACTTCCCGTGTTTATGGCGGCGGTGGGTATAATACCTATGGCAAACTACATCAATAATATAATAGTAAACATCTTCAAATCATACAATTACAACCCCACCGACGGAATAGTCATCATCTCGCCTCAAAGTGTTGCGGGAATGGTTTTATATGCGGTGCATATCGCCGTAATTCCTGCCTTTTGTGAGGAGCTTTTGTGCCGTGCATTTGTTTTTGGCTCCCTGAGAAAATTCGGTGAGCATACAGCGGCTGTTTTTTCGGCGGTCATATTTGCGCTTTTCCATAAAAACTTCCAGCAGATACCCTTTGCCTTTGTGCTTGGACTCGTTTTTGCGTATGCCATCTCCATATCCGGTTCTATATGGATACCTGTGCTTGTGCATTTTATAAACAATCTTGCCTCATTTGCGTTTGAGCTGCTTTCACAGCATACGGGGGATTTAACCTACCGATTGGTGTCGGGAATATATATGATGACACTTGCCGTAATGGGAGTTATAGGTATTATATGGCTTTCGGTTAAAATAAATAAAGGAACTCTTGACATACCCTCTTATAAAGGAGAGGTGTCGGCAGTCAGCAGAAACCTGCATATATACATCTCACCCACCGTTATTGCCTTTGTGGGCTTGATGCTGTATCTTGCAATAGAGAATATGAAATAATGGATAAAATATTTATGAAAAGGGCGTTGGAGCTTGCCCTTGAAGCTCAAAAAGATGGGGAGATCCCCGTCGGAGCGGTCGTAGTAAAGGATTCGGTTATAATAGGAGAGGGACGAAATATCCGCGAAACCCAAAACAAGGTTTCGGGTCATGCCGAAATAATGGCATTAAACTCTGCCGCTGATACGTTGGGTGATTGGAGACTTAACGGATGTACCCTTTATGTTACGCTTGAGCCCTGCCCTATGTGTGCCGCCGCAATAGAACAGGCAAGACTCTCCCGCATCGTTTACGGCTCAGCAGATGAAAAAATGGGCGCAGCCGGGGGGAAAATAAATATGTTCGCATATGATTTCTCTTCACCTGTAACTATTACTCCTTTTGTTTTAAAGGATGAATGTGATAAATTGTTGCAGGACTTTTTTGAAAAAAGACGTGAAGGATAAATAAAACATTTTAGGTTGTTGAGTTTTTTTATAAAATGTATTATAATTTTTTTATCTTGAGATTCAAGGAGATATTGATATGAAAAGATTACTGGCAATCGTTTTTTCACTTTTTTTGGTGGCTTTTTCCTGTATGGGCGTTTTTGCGGCAGAGGTTACCAACGATACTCACAAGGATTCGCTTGTAAACTATGCAGGTAAGGGTGGATTAAAGTACACGACCGAAAGTGTGTTGAGCTTTGACTCACTCGATCAGGTGTATAATACTAACGGACTTACCCTTGATACCGCAGACAAAAAAGAGGGCATAGCCTCCATTTCAAAGACCTATGATAAGGCAACAGGCTCTATTCAGCAGGTATTTGAGACTCAACGCAACACATTTCAGTTCGGTGTTACCGACAGAATGAAGCAATCGGTCAAAATGTGGGTGTATGTCAATGATATAGACCTTCTCGTCTGTGATCACGACGGTGTTTATGAGACCCCTCAAAAGGGAAGCGGAACACTTTATATCAGCTTTGCCAAGGATGGCGGTACCAGCAAAAAGTATAACCTTCAGCATACCATTGAGGGTAGCGGTTGGCATCTTATTGAGGTATCATTCAACACAAATAATAACCATTATGCAGAGTGGATGAAGACCGATCTTACCAAGCTTAAATGGATGAATGTAAGGGTGGATGCAAAGGCAGGTCTTGTATTAAAGTTTGACGGACTTACAAAGTACAGCTACACAAACGAAGGTTATACCGAGCCTGAATGTCCCAACGGCGGCAGATGGCTTTCTACCTGCGACTATAATTCGCTCGACGGCACCGTTCTTACCGAATGGTATGCTTCAAGCTTTGATCTTAAGGATAAAACACAAGGTTCATCCTCGGTATCTATAACAGGACGTCAACAGCACGTTGATTACCGCTGTGTATGGGGCGGACTTGATGTGCCCATAGACAAAAACAACGATATCCTGCACTTTGATATTTATATCAGTGATATGGATCTTGTCGGAAAGGACTTTCAGGCAAGAATAGCCCAGTCTGAATCGGGACCGGGTCAGGCGTGCTATTCGTGGGGCTTTGATCAGACAAATAAGTATGCCAACGACGGTGACGGCCTTTCGGAGGGCTGGAACTCGGTAGATATGCCCTTGAGATATACCGCCTCAAGCATTGATAATAAATACTATGCCGAAAAGGGCGGACTTGATTTCAGAGCCGATAAGATGACATTCTTCTGGACAGGCACCTCTAAGGACGAATGGTATACCATTAAGTACGATAACATCTATGTGTATACAAGTAAGAGCAGTTCAAACGGAGTGCAGGGCAATACCGGTATTACCGGTTCTCTCGGATACTCCGACGAAAAGATAGCCGAAATCGCCAAGGGTATTGCGGACGGCAGCATTACAAAGATCGCCGCAGCTACTCCCGATGAGGATAAGCAGAGAATACTTGAAAAGCTCGAGGCAGACTATCCCGATATCAATGTTGAGTTTGATGCAGAGGGTAATGTTGTTCCCGTAGAGTCCAATTTCCTTCTTATCACACTTATAATCGCAGGTGCGGCAATGCTTCTTGCAATACTTGTTGCGGTCATAATAATAGTTGTTCTTCCCAGAATCGCTAAAAAGAAACAGGCGGACAATGTCGAAACGGCCGAGACAAGCCCCGAAGAGGAACAAAATACCGAACAAGAATAAATTTTTCAAAAATCCCGCAAAGCTTTGCGGGATTTTTTTAAATTCTACTACAAGAAGATTGTAATTTAAGATAATATGTATTATAATTAATTGAAACTATAATCCTTTGGAGGAAGTATTATGAAAAAACTTTTAGCAATCTTTTTTGCGGTGCTTTTGGTTGCACTTTCTGTTGTAAGTGTTTCGGCAGCAGTTACCGCAGACAATCATAAGGATTCCCTTGAAAATTATGTCGGTAAGGGAAATCTTAAGGTAAAAAAAGAACTTATAAATGGCTTTGACAACATTAATCCCATCTTTAAGCCGGGTACCAACGTAACAATGGACTATGAAAATCAAAAAGAGGGCGACGGATGTGTAAGCATCAACTTCGCAGGAGATAAGCTTTTTGAGACCGAAAACGGAGATGTCAAGTTCAGCATTAAGGACAGACGCAGGGAAACCATAAAAATGTGGGTATACATAAATGATATAAGCCTTCTTTCCTGCGACCACGACAGCGTATATGATAAAGAACAGGCGGGAAGCGGTACACTTATATTCTCCTTTGCAGAAAGCGACCGTACCAGCAACAAGTACAGACTTCAGCATACCTTAGAGGGCAACGGATGGCATCTTGTTGAGATATCCTTCAATACCCACAACAATATATATGAAGATTTTATAAAAGTCGACCTTGCCAATATCGGTTGGATGAGCGTTACCGGTCAGGGCAGAGGTGCTCTTCAGTTCAAGTTTGACGGACTTACAAAGTACACCTATTCGAACGACGGCTATACCGAGCCTGAGTGTCCCAAAAACGGAAAGTGGATATCCACCTGTGACTACGATTCACTCGATGGCGGTATTCTTACCGAGTGGTATGCAAGTAGCTTTGACCTTAACGAAAAGGTACAGGGAAGTTCATCGCTTTCGCTTACCGCACACAAGGAGCACGTTGACTTCAGAGCAGTATGGGGCGGACTTAATGTCCCCATAAACAGACAAAAGGACTGCTTCCATTTCGATATATACATAAGTGATGTAGAGACTATAGGTAAGGTGCTTCAGGCACGTCTTTCGCATCATGAATCGGGAGGTGAAGGCAGCGCTGTAATTTCCTTCGGTTACGACCTTGCAAACTCCTGCGCCAGAGCGGCGGACGGCTCAAAGGGCTTCAAAAACGGCTGGAACAGTGTTGATATTCCCGTATTTTCAATGGACTACAATATAGATAAGAACTACTACAAGAACGGTATTGATTATCGCGTTGAGCACGTTGTATTCTTTTGGGAGGGTGCTTCCGAGGATAAGGAGTACACCGTAAAGTACGATAATATGTATATTTACGAGCGTGAAGCAAGCGGTTCAACACTTAGCGGAAACTCAACACTCGGTTACACCGATGAAAAGATTGCACAGTACGCAAAGGAGATCGGTGAAAAGACCAGAACCGAGCTTCCTAAGGGCTGCACCGATGAGGATATTGCAAAAATCAAGGCAAAGCTTGAGACAGATTATCCCGCATTGGTATTTACCTTCAACGAGGACGGCACCATTACCGTTGCCGAAAAGCCCGATAACACAATGATGTATATTGTCATAGGAGCAATAGCACTTGTATTTGTTATTCTTGTATTGATAATTGTCATAGTTTTAGTAAAACGTAAGAAAAAGACAAAATAATTAAAGAGAGTGATTTACAATGTTTTTAGCAGATAAACGTCATACAGTAAAACACGATCATCATAAATCATCCCTTGCTGACTATGTCGGCAAGGGAGCGCTGTCTTTAAAAAGCCAACACTTCACTATGTTTGATGATCTGTCCCATGCATCCTCCTGCGGTGAAATGCAGCTTCTTCCCCATACCGAAAACGAGTACGGCGGAATACAGGTAAGTTTTAACGAGGAGCAAAAGAATTTATCAAATCTTTTAACCTTCGAGGGTCTTGATTTTGCCATAACCGATCCTTTAAAACAGACCGTCAAGCTGTGGGTATATGTAAATGATATAGACCTTCTTATGTGCGATCACGATACGGTTCATCCCGAACCTCAGAAGGGACATGCAACGTTTTGGGTACAGTTTGCAAAAAGTGTTGACGATCCCCACCGTTACAACCTTCAGCATACCTTTGAGGGAAGCGGTTGGCATTTAATGGAGATTGCTTTTAATACCCATAATCTCACCTATCCCGATTGGCTCAATATGGATGTTTCCGAAATTCATTGTATGCGTCTTTTGGGTTTCCCCAAAAAAGGCCTTGAAATCACCCTTGCGGCGCTCGATAAGTATACATATATAAATGACGGCTATAAAATGCCCGAATGCGAGAAAAACGGCAGATGGCTTTCTACCTGCGACGCAGATGCCTTGGACGGTCCGCTTATTGCCGAATGGTATGCTTCATCCTTTGATTTTGAAAACAAGATAAAGGGCACCTCCTCGCTCTCAATTACAGGTGTAAGGGGACATGAGGATTACAGATGCTGCTTTGGCGGTCTTGACGTAGAAACCGACAAGGAAAAGGATATTTTACATATGGATATGTATATCAGTGATATACAAAAGGTTATGCCTAAGGATTCGTCTGTTAGACTTTCTCAGCACGACGGAGGATACGGTCAGGCGTACTATTTCTTCCGCTTTGGTGATGTTGAGGAAATTTCCCTTACAAAAGAGCCCTTAAAAAGCGGTTGGAACTCTATTGATATTCCTCTTAACAAAATGAGGTTGGTTTATGACCAGAGATACTATACCGAAGAACCCAAAATTAAGATAGAACATATTGTTTTCCATCTTAACGGAGCAAGTGAAACAGAGGAATACACCCTTAAATACGATAATATTTATCTTTATAAGGAATAAAAAATGCGGTACGCTGATGCGTACCGCATTTTTTTTACTTAGTTGCAGCAGGGGTTGCATGAATTGCAGCTGCAGGAGTTGCATCCGCAACCGGTGTTGTCGCTGAGAAGCAAGAAGATGATTACGAGGACCAAGATCCAAGTACAGCTATTGCCGTTAAATAGGTTTGTGCACATAAACTTACCTCCTTTCGCCTTCATTACATTCTATTCCTTTATGGCATAGGTGTTACTTTTTTGAAATCAAAGAAAAACAAAGATAATTCAAGAAAAATAAAGTAAACTAAAGAAAACAAGCATAAACATCGAAAAATCGGCAAAAAATAAATAAAGTTTGACTTTTTCTGACTTTGACTTTAACTGACTTTAGCGGTAAGATATAGATGTAAATTCGAAAGAATGGGGAATAATAATGAGAACAAGTGATTTGGTAGCAAAAAGAATACTCGATTTGATAGAGCAGAGCGAAAGGCATACGGCGGAGATACGCCGTAACGAACTTGCGGAGGCGTTGGGTTGTGTACCCAGTCAGATAAACTATGTTTTATCCTCGCGTTTTACACCCGAGCAGGGCTTTATTGTAGAAAGCCGCAGGGGCGGAGGCGGATACATCCGTATCACAAGGGTAAGGGTAAATCGCTCCACCGCCGTAATGCATCTTATATCCTCAATAGGAGCTCAGCTTGACAGAGGAGTATCACGTGCGATGATAGAGAATATGCACCGAGGCGGTATTTTGGACGAACACACCGCACTTCTTATCGACTCGGCATTAAGCGATACCGCACTTTCAAACGTTCCCCCCGAAAGACGAGGAGCGGTAAGGGCGGATATACTTAAAAATATGTTGCTTATAACCACCAAGTTTTAAAGGAGAAGTATTATGAAATGTCAAAAATGTAACGCGGCGGAAGCCACCGCATATATCAAACAGAACATAAACGGAAAGGTTACCGAAATGCATCTTTGCAGTGATTGTGCCGCATCACTCGGATACCAGGGCTTTCACAATGTGGTAAATCCTTTTGAAATATTTTCTTCGGTATTTTCTCCCGAAAGAAAAAGCGTTTCTTCGGCAAAAAGATGTTCAAAATGCAATATCTCCTTTGCCGAGATAGTAAAAACCGGAAGGGTAGGATGTCCCGATTGCTATACCGAATTCGGTCAGGAGCTTGACCCTACCATTAAAAAGATACACGGAAATGCAAAGCATCTTAATAATACCCACACCACACTTCAAAGTGATGAGCCTACAATAGAACAGCTTCAAAACGAGCTTCAAAAAGCGGTCGAGGAGCAAAACTATGAGCAGGCGGCGGTACTTCGTGATAAGATCAAGGAAAGGCAGGCAGAATAATGCAAAATATGACAGATAAAAGATGGTACTATAATGCAGGAAAAGATAACGATACTGCCGTTTCAACCCGAATAAGACTTGCACGAAACGTAGTGGGATTTCCGTTTCCGGCACGACTTTCGGTAACACAAAAGGAAGAGTTCAACCAACAGATATGCGATGCTGTTAAGGGTATGACCGTAAAGGGAAAGCGTCTTATGACGGTAAAGATGGACGATCTGAGCGAAAAGCAGTGTTATGCAATGGTAGAGCGTCATCTCATAAGCCCCGAGTTTGCAGCATCAAGACAGGGTAGAACGCTTATACTTTCCGAGGACGAAAGCATCAGTATTATGCTCAACGAGGAGGACCATCTTCGTATTCAGGTAATGCAGAGCGGTCAGGCGGTTGAAGACTGTCTTGAAACGGCACTTGAGCTTGAAAAAGCCTTAAGCGAGAAGCTGCAGTTTGCATATGACGAGCGTCTTGGATATCTTACTGCCTGTCCCACAAATCTAGGAACCGCAATGAGAGCATCGGTTATGCTCCATCTACCTGCACTCGAGTCAAAGGGAGCAGTAAATTCCCTTGCAAACACCGTTTCAAAGATAGGTCTTACCTTAAGGGGAAGTTTTGGCGAGGGAAGTAAGGCAGACACCTCCCTTTACCAGCTTTCAAATCAGATAACCCTCGGCATCACCGAGGAATCGGCGGCTCAGAATCTTGTATCTATTGCAGATCAGGTAATACAAAAGGAACGTGACGCACGTAAAGAAGCCGAAAAAATAGTAATTGAGGATAAGGCATACCGTGCCTACGCAATTCTTAAAAATGCAAGACTTATGTCCTTTAAGGAGCTTGGAAGCCTTATAGGAATACTTCGTATAGCCATTTCAAACGGTATTTTGACCGAGCTTGATAACCAACAGCTTACATCACTTATTTTTGACACAAAACAGGCCAATATCGCCCTTTGCAACAAGGGTGCGGATACACCCGCCCAAAGAGATAAGGTAAGGGCAGATACGGTCAGAGAAAGGATATGATACAATGTTCAAATTCCAGGGATTTTCGGATAAGGCAAATGCAGCAGTAAACGCCGCCGTCTCGGCAGCCGAGAACTTGGGACACACTTATATAGGCAGCGAACATCTGCTGCTCGGACTTTTGTCCTTAAAGGATTCATCTGTTGCATCAGGCCTTGAAAAAAAGGGAATAACCTACGACAGATTTTATAAAAAGATAGAAGAAAGCATCGGAGCGGGTAATCCCACCACACTTTCTCCCGCCGACCTTACCCCCAGAAGTAAGCATATTTTAGAGCTTTCAATGATTCTTGCAAAGCAGGAGGGAGCATTGGTTGGAACACAGCATATTTTTGGTGCAATAATCGAGGAAAACCAAAACTATGCCGTAAGATTTCTTGCCGAAATGGGTGTAACCTTTGATGAGAACGGATATGATACCTCTATGCCCACCGGATCTAAAAGTAAGGAAAAGAGCGATACACCCACCCTTGATAAATGGGGAACAGACCTTACCGAAAGGGCAAAAAAAGGCGAGATAGATCCCGTTATAGGCAGACAGACCGAGATAGACAGGGTGATTCAGATACTCTGTCGCCGTACCAAAAACAACCCCTGTCTCATAGGTGAGCCGGGTGTCGGTAAAACGGCGATAGCAGAGGGTCTTGCCCTGAAGATCGCAGAGGGCAACGTTCCTGATATCCTTAAGGATAAACGAATAGTATCACTGGACCTCACCGCAATGGTAGCGGGTACAAAGTACAGAGGAGACTTTGAGGAACGCATCAAAAACAGTCTTGACGAGGTCAAGAAAAGCAAAAATACGGTGCTTTTTATAGATGAGCTTCATACCATAGTCGGTGCAGGAGCGAGTGAAGGCTCTACCGATGCCGCCAATATATTAAAGCCCTCGTTGGCACGTGGAGATATGCAGGTAATAGGTGCCACCACACTTTCCGAATACCGTAAGTACATCGAAAAGGATGCGGCACTTGAAAGAAGATTCCAGCCGGTAACCGTCGGTGAGCCCGATACGGAGGATGCTATCAAGATCCTTATGGGTATCCGTGATAAGTTTGAGGCACATCACAAGGTAAAAATAACCGATGAGGCGGTAGAACAGGCGGTAAGGCTCTCCGAAAGATACATTACCGACCGTTATCTTCCCGATAAGGCAATAGATCTTATAGATGAAGCGGCATCAAAGGTTCGTCTTATAAATCATACACCTCCCGAAAGCATAAAGCAGATGGAGGAGCAGATAAAACAGCTTAAATCCGAAAAGACCGAAGCGGTAAACAGTCAGGATTTTGAAAATGCCGCAAAGCTTCGCGATAAAGAAAAGGATGCCGAAAAGCAGCTTATAAAGCTTCGTGAGGATTGGGAAAAGCAGACCCTTGATACCCTAAAAACCGTTGATGCAGAGCATATTGCACGTATCGTTTCGGATTGGACGGGCGTTCCGGTTACCGAGCTTACCAAGGAAGAAAGCGAAAGGCTTTTGAATATGGAAAAGATACTCCACGAGCGAATCGTCGGTCAGGATGAGGCGGTATCGGCGGTTTCAAAGGCTATCCGACGCGGCAGAGTAGGTCTTAAGGATCCCAAAAGACCCACCGGAAGCTTTATATTCCTGGGCCCCACGGGTGTAGGTAAGACCGAGCTTTGTAAGGCTCTTGCGGCGGCACTTTTCGGAGACGAAAACGCAATGCTCCGCTTTGATATGAGTGAGTATATGGAAAAGCATACCGTATCCCGTCTTATCGGCTCACCTCCCGGTTATGTCGGATTTGACGAGGGCGGTCAGCTGACAGAGGCGGTCAGAAGAAAGCCCTATTCGGTACTGCTTTTTGATGAGATCGAAAAGGCACATCCCGATGTGTTCAATATCCTTTTACAGATATTGGAGGACGGCAGACTTACCGATAGCCAGGGCGTTACCGTAAACTTCAAAAACTGCATCGTTATTATGACAAGCAACGTCGGTGCGTCAAAGATAGTAAACACCTCGCATCAGGTGGGCTTTGGCGAAGCGGCTGCAAATGACGATTCAAAGATAAGATCCGCGGTTATGGAGGAGCTTAAAAGGCAGTTCAGACCCGAGTTTTTAAACCGTGTTGACGATACGATAGTGTTTAAATCCCTTACAAAAGAGGATATTAAAGAGATAGCCAAAAGGCTGCTCGACACACTTAAAAAACGCATATCAACACTTGGAATAGAGATAAGCTTTGATGATTCCTGCATAGAGAAAATCGTTGAAGCGGGATTTGATAAGGTGTACGGAGCAA
This sequence comes from Clostridia bacterium, assembly GCA_017481115.1. Classification (GTDB taxonomy): domain Bacteria; phylum Bacillota; class Clostridia; order Oscillospirales; family Acutalibacteraceae; genus RGIG1913. Next base: position 14,079 of record JAFUPP010000050.1, read on the forward strand.
GACCTCTCCGTAGAGCAATTACCGCTAATATCGAGGATGCCGTCAGTGAAAAGATACTTGAAGGAAGCATAAAAAGCGGCGACAGTGTTACCGTCACAGTAAAGGATTCCAAATTTGAGTTTTTGGTATAATTTTTGTTCCTCCCGACAAAATAAGTCGGGAGGATTTTTTATGGAAATGTTAATTGATTATATAAAATGCTTTGCGGTGGGCGGAGCCATATGCGTTGTCGGTCAGCTTCTTATTGATTTTACAAAGCTGACCCCCGCAAGAATACTCACAAGCTTTGTGGTGACGGGTGTATTGCTTACGGCAATAGGGGTGTATGATCCGCTTGTTGCCTTTGCGGGATGCGGTGCCACCGTACCGCTTACCGGCTTTGGATACTCTCTTGCCAAGGGGGTCGAAACGGCGGTTCAGACCGACGGCATTTTGGGAGTGCTTTCGGGAGGACTTACCGCCACCGCAGTCGGAATTACCGCGGCGATTACGTTTTCACTTGTTGCCGCCCTTATTTTTAAGTCGCGGCCTAAGTAAAAACATCCAAAGCAGACCGCTTTATTATCCGTTTTTGTGTTAAAATTTCCAAATTTGGAAAATACATGTTAATTCTTTCACAAAACACTTGATTATTCTTTGGAATTTGTTTAAAATAGTAGTATCTAAAAATGTAATTTGTTTTGGAGGTAATTCAAATGTCAGTAAAAGTAGCAATCAACGGCTTTGGCCGTATCGGTCGTCTTGCATTCCGTCAGATGTTCGATGCAGAGGGTTATGATGTAGTTGCAATCAACGACCTCACCAGCCCCAAGATGCTCGCACACCTTCTTAAGTACGATACCGCACAGGGCGGTTTCGCAGGTAAGTACGGTGAGGGCAAGCACACTGTAGAAGCAACCGACGATTCCATCATCGTAGACGGTAACGAGATCAAGATCTATGCAGAAAAGAACGCAGCAGACTGCCCCTGGGGCAAGCTCGATGTTGACGTTGTTCTTGAGTGCACAGGTTTCTACACCAGCAAGGAAAAGAGCATGGCTCACATTGAAGCAGGTGCAAAGAAGGTAGTTATCTCTGCTCCCGCAGGTAACGATCTTAAGACCATCGTTTTCAACACCAACCACGATACTCTTACTGCAGAGGATCAGATCATTTCTGCAGCATCATGCACCACCAACTGCCTCGCTCCTATGGCAAAGGCCCTTAACGACTTCGCACCCATCGTTTCAGGTATCATGACCACCGTTCACGCATATACCGGTGACCAGATGATCCTCGACGGTCCTCAGAGAAAGGGTGACCTTAGACGTTCACGTGCAGGCGCACAGAACATCGTTCCCAACTCAACAGGTGCTGCAAAGGCAATCGGCCTTGTAATCCCCGAGCTCAACGGTAAGCTCATCGGCGCTGCACAGCGTATCCCCACTCCTACCGGCTCAACCACAATTCTTATTGCAGTTGTTAAGGGTAAGGACATCACCAAGGAAGCAATCAATGCAGCAATGAAGGCTCAGGCAACCGAGTCATTCGGCTACAATGAGGACGAGATCGTTTCATCCGACGTTATCGGTATGAAGTTCGGCTCACTCTTTGATGCAACTCAGACCATGGTTTCAAAGATCGACGATGATACCTATCAGGTACAGGTCGTTTCTTGGTATGACAACGAGAACTCATACACCAGTCAGATGGTTCGTACAATCAAGTACTTCGCAGAGATGTAATCTCTCAAAATATAAAGCCTGTCGAAAGACAGGCTGTTATTTTTTTTATAAAATGTTTTAAAAACATATTGACTTTTTATGTTATTTTGTTATAATGCAGGCAAACATTACCTTTGAGGTGATCAGTATGAAGATTTCATATGATGGCAAGAAAGAATCCAAAGGGCGAAGTCTTACCCGACATTCTTCGGGGTTTGATCAGGAACAGATACTTAAGCAAGAGCAGGAATTTATTGACTGTTATATGTCCTCCGGTGATAAAAGCTCCGGTTCGGTAAAGATATTATTAAAGCTTTACCGCAGGCATATTAAAGAGTTGATTTTTTCCTGCTTGTTTTTTATTATCCAGACGTTGCCTGTTTGGATAATTCCGGTAGTAGTTGCAAATATAATTGATATTGCTACCCAAAAGCCCGAAAATGCTTTGACCCTGTTTATAATAAACATTTCGGTGGCGATGTTTTTTATTTTGCAAAATATCCTTACAACTTATTTATCTGTGGTTTTTATGTCACGCGCAAACCGCTCGGTTGAGGCATCACTGAGGTCTGCTATCGTCAGAAAATTGCAACAGCTTTCTATTCGTTATCATAATGAAATGCAGTCGGGTCGTATACATAATAAGATAATGAATGATGTTACCGCTGTTGAAGGTCTTGCAAATCAGGTTTTCTTGTCGTTATTAAGTATTATACTTAATATAGTTGTGTCAATATCGGTTATACTTACAAAGAGTATTGCTGTAGTTATTTTCTTTGTGGTGTGTTCAATTACTGCTGCAGCAGTAATGAAATTGTTTTCAAAAACAATACAGAATAACATTCATACATTTAGATTGGAAAAGGAAAAAACTTCTGCACAAGTGGTCGATATGGTTGATATGATACCGATTACAAAGGCACATGCATTAGAAGATACAGAGACAAATAAAATGTCTCGTCAAATGAGCATGATTGCAAAAAGCGGATACAAATTAGATACCGTAAACGCAGTTTTTAGTGCATCGACATGGGTGGTTTTTTCGGTGTTTCAGCTTATTTGTGTGGCATTTTCCGGATATATGGCATTCAAAGGAAAAATTTCGGTTGGTGATATCGCACTTTACCAGAGCTATTTTGCATCTGTAGTAGGTTCAGTTTCCTCTCTTATGGGGCTTTTACCTTCGTTGACAACAGGCCTTGAAGCGGTTAAAAGCATAGGTGAAGTGTTACGTGAAAGAGATATAGAAGATAATGTAGGTAAGATTTCTCTTGATAGTCTGTCGGGAGAATATGAGTTCAAGGATGTAAGCTTTTCATATGGAGACGGAAGAGAAATTCTTCACGGTCTGGACCTTAAGATAAAAGCAGGTGAAACTATTGCGCTTGTTGGAGAATCGGGTGCAGGAAAATCCACCATACTGAATATGGCAATCGGCTTTATTATGCCAAAAAGCGGTGTAATGACCATTGATGGCAAGGATATAAAACAAATTGATTTGAAAAGTTATCGTAAGCATATAGCTGTAGTGCCGCAGACCAGCATACTTTTTTCGGGCACAGTACGACAGAATATCACATACGGATTAAAAAACATATCCGAAGAGCAATTGTGGGAGGTTATTCGTGCAGCAAAGCTTGAAGAGGTCATAAAAAATATGCCGCAGGGTATTGAAACAAATGTCGGAGAACACGGAGGATTGTTGTCAGGTGGACAAAGACAACGTATATCCATTGCAAGAGCTATAATCAGAGAGCCTTCTGTCATACTTTTTGATGAAGCAACAAGTGCGTTGGATTCTGCTACCGAACAGGAGGTTCAACAGGCAATAGAAAACCTTACACATAATCGAACCACATTTATAGTGGCTCATCGACTTTCCACCATAAAAAATGCTGATAAGATTGCGTTTATTAAGGACGGACGGTGTGTGGAATTTGGCAGCTTTGACGAGCTCATGGCACTTAAAGGGGAGTTTTACAAGCTGCGTACGCTACAATCATAGTAGAATTATACTTACATACCAGCCGATGTTATAAATTGGTTATTTTCATTTTCGTGATATGCGGTTGGTCATACAATAGAAAAATCACTGTTTGCCGGGTTTGTTCGGTAAACAGTGATTTGTTTTACAGATCGATAAGGATTTTATTTGACAGAAGGTTGGTGATTTTATCCAGCTTTTTGTAGTCCATTGCATCAATGTAAAACTTTTCAAGCTCGCGGTGGATGTCGTTGGCCTTTTTCATAAGCTCCGATGCGTTTTCCGTTAAACGCTCCGACACCTTTTTGTTGAATGCCAGACGTGTTTTATAGGGGGTCATATCCTCTCCCTTAAATCGTTTCGAGCTTATGATTCGGTGTGAGGATGCGGCAGAAAAATATGCCGTTTTTGTGCTTATGGCAAGGCAAAGCTCGGGGATTACGATATGGTCGCTTTTACCTGATATTATGGGGCTCATAAATGAGCGTACTTCGTAGCCTTTGTTTAGCATCTCTGTCTTTATTTTTGACAGAATTATTCCCGATATTGCACCTAAACGGTCATCAATAATGTATATGTCTTGTGCGAGTGACCTTAATGTGTCCTCAAATGAGATTATACCCTTTGGCGTTACCGCCGATAAAAATGCATGAAGCTCTCTGGGTGCATTGATGCGGGAAGAGGGAAACCTTTTCGCAAAGCCTTTGGCAAAATCGTTGGCTCTTGACAGATTGGAAGAAATAAGCCCTACCGACAGCGAATCCTCCAAAAGATTACCCGCCGCATTTATATATCGCCTTACCTTGCGGTGACATTCCTTGTTTTTGTCGGCAAGAGCTATGATGTTACTGCGGTTTTTATATAGCTTTTCAGCATCAAAGCATTCTCCGAGATTCACTATTACCTCACAAGCTCCCGGATATAACGGATCAAGCGTGTGCGGTGCCGTTCCGTCCAGTATAACGCATCCGTTTTTTAAAATTTTTATTCCGTCAAGACTGTCGGGGTCGCTTGAACAGTAGTAAAGCTCGTATTTTTCGCCCATATCATTAAGCTGCTTTGCGATCTTTTTCATCAATGTGCTTTTACCGGTTCCCGGACCGCCCTTAAGTATATAAACCTTAACGTTTTTTATCGGATCGTAGAGATCGTTGAAATATGATACAAAACCGCCGGGTGTAGTTGCGGCGGCAAAATAGTTTAAAGCAGAATCTTTTTGCATAATAAAACCACCCTTCTCTTTTTCATTCTATTCGGTCATACCTCCGCCGTTACAATCATATTTTTTAAAAAACGGTTTGGAGAGTGAAGGTATGAAAACACTTAGAATAGGGGATACAGGTCCCGCGGTATACTTTTTGCAAACGGCTCTTTTACGGGCAGGATACCTGCTTGATGGCGGTGTTGACGGAATATTCGGTGCCAATACCGAAAATGCGGTTAAACGTTTTCAACAGGAAAACTCCCTTGTAGCCGACGGCGTTGCAGGTGAAAGGACAAATACGGCACTTGCTCCGTTTTACAGCGGATACGTAAAAAGAAGGGTGAGGACGGGCGACACCTTTTACAAACTCGCAGGGCTTTACGGAAGCTCGGTAGATGCCATAAGGATAGCCAATCCAAACGTTGATGAGAATAATATCGAGGTGGGAAGCAGTATTACGGTGCCGCTTTCCTTTGATGTAGTGCCCAAAAACATTCCCTTTACATACGAGGTGCTTTTGTTTTGTGTCGAGGGGCTTAAGGCAAGATATCCGTTTTTGAATCTGACGACACTCGGCAGAAGTGTTATGGGTAAAAATATTCCGCTTATTAAGATAGGAAACGGCCCAAATAAACTTATGTATAACGCCTCGCACCACGCAAATGAATGGATTACAAGCATAGTGCTTACTGCATTTTTGGAGGAATATTCTTCGGCGGTGGCATTTAACAGAAGAATATTCAGGGTGGATGCAAAACGTCTTTTTGAAAACACGACGCTGTTTTTGGTTCCTATGCTCAATCCCGACGGAGTCGATCTTGCAACGGGATACCTTACAAGCGGTGATTATTACACAAGGGCGGTGGAGATATCAAATAATTATCCCAATATTTCGTTTCCTACAGGATGGAAGGCAAATATTGAGGGCACCGATCTTAATTTGAATTATCCTGCCTTGTGGGAGAGGGCAAAGGCAATAAAATTTGCACAGGGCTTTGTAACACCTGCACCCAGAGATTATGTGGGAAGCTCTCCGTTTTCTGCACCCGAAAGCCGATTGCTTGGAGAGCTTACAAAAAACAACGATTTTTACCTTACCCTTTCTTATCATACACAGGGAAAAATAATCTACTGGAAGTTTGCCGATATAGAGGTTGAAAATGCCGAAAAAATAGTAAAGCTGTATGAGGCGGTCAGCGGTTATACCGCCGAAATTACACCCGAAAGCTCGGGATATGCAGGATATAAGGATTGGTTTATACAGACGTTTCGCCGACCCGGATATACAATTGAATGCGGACGCGGGGTAAATCCGTTGCCATTGTCACAGTTTAATGATATATACGAGGCAAACAGAGGCATACTTACCGTATCGTTACTTTTGGAACAATAGATTCGTAATTTGTATTTGTTCTTGCAATAAACCGTTGGATATTGTATAATAGTTCTGCAAAAGTTCGGGGTAACCCGGGAAAGAGGAAGATATATGAAAAAATCATTTGCAGTACTGCTTGCAATCACCTTGGTGGTTTTGTCGGCATTTTCTGTATCTGCTGCCGCACATAATTCATACGGCGGACTTAACGGACATTTTAAATCATCACGTTCGGATTTTGATGGTAAGGGAGGTCTTTCGGTAGAAAAGACACAGCTTGTTTCGTTTGATAGCCCTCTTGTATGGGAAAATTCAAACGGACGCTTTAATATCAAGCCCGAAAGTAAAATAGATACCTCAGACTATAAAGAGGGTGTCGGCTGCTTTACTACCAAGCTTAACGGCGGTACATATGATGAGGATATAAGTAAGCTTGTATACGAAAAACACTCCGTATTTGGCGGTGCTCCTGGTTTTGATATAAGTGTTACCGATGTAAATGCACAAAGTATTGGTTTTTGGCTTTATGTTGATGATGTAAACAACCTTGCCTGCGATCACGATAAGGTTTATAACGTTCATCAGCAGGACTGTGCAACCCTTTATTTCAGAATAGGTCAGAATGAGGGCAACTATCAGCAGTGGAACCACACCTTCTACGGCAGCGGTTGGCAGTATATTGAACTTGCCTTTGCGACAAAGGAAAATACTCCTGCAGCACATCGCAATAAGATCAAGTATGACAATATGAAATATATAAGCCTGATCGTCAATACAAAGGGCAAGCAGGTTAATCTTAAGGTGGACGATATTTCACTTCTCACCTATAAAACCACCGCAGAAAAGCCGGTTGCTCCCGCAAACGGCAGATGGATATCTGCTTGTGATTATAACGTGCTCGGCGGTGAGACCGTAACCGAGTGGATGGGTGCATACTACGATACAAAGAACAAGACCCAGGGTTCTTCAAGCCTTGCTCTTCACGGAAGAAAGGAACACGTTGACTTCCGTGAGACCATTGGCGGCTTCAAGGACTTTATCATAAACACAAGAGACGACGTTTTCTGTTTCGATCTTTATATTGAAAATCTTGATACTGCAGGTACCGACTGGACCGTTGCATTTTACGATGTATCCGATAAGGAGAACAGCGCACAGGCAAACTTCTCCATTATAAATGCTAATGTCAAGGATTCAAAGAAGCTTCAAGAGGGCTGGAACACCGTTCAGATACCCTTCAGATCAATGAATAAGGCGTCATTCAAGAATAATCAGTTTAAGCTCCACAGACTTAAAATATTCGTAGCCGGCGGCTCCGAAAAGGATTATTATAACATCGCATTTGATAATATGTATATTGCAAATGCCGAGGATCTTGGCATTATGCTCGACTATAAGGGCTCCGAAGAAAGCACACAGTCAAACAGCGGTATGGAGTTTTCGCTTTCGGATGAAAAGATCGCCGGTGTTGTAGAAAAGATCGCATCAGGGGAACTTACAAACGTTTCTGCATATTCAAAGCAGGATATCGAAAAGTTCCAGAAGATGCTTAAAGAGAAGTATCCCGATACCGAGTATATCTTTAATGAGGACGGCAGTATTACCGTAGATAACGGCAATGACCTCATACTTTATCTTTGTATCGGCGGCGGTGCATTACTTCTCATAATAATAGTTGTAATAATCATCGTTGTGGTCGCTAAAAAGAAAAAGAAGAAAAAGGCAGCAGCAGTCAAAGCTCCCGCCGAACCCAAGACAGAACAAAAACCCGAATAAAAATATACGCCCCAAAAGGGGGTGCGGTTTATCCCTAACCGCAACTCCCTTTCGGGGCGTTTTGATTTGTCAGCAGAGTGCAAATGCATAAAATAAAATATATTGCAATAATTATTATTTGTGGTATAATTTATACATAAATAATCGTTTGGAGGGTTATTATGTCAAAATTTTGCACTAAATGCGGTTTTCAACTTGAGGATGAAGCAACCTTTTGCAGCAGATGCGGTACATATGTTGCAATTCAGCCACAGTCAGATATACAAATTCACAATCAGGTTTATCCGCCCGTTCAGCCGTATGCCAACAATATGCAGGTCAAGCCCAAAATTCCCGGCCGCGGTTTTGGTATCGCTTCAATGGTTCTTGGTATTATCGGTCTTGTCTATTCGGTTTCCTGCTTGAGCAATGCTGCTTCCGTAAGCGAATTAATACGCTTCAATGATTTTATTGTTGTCTCAACCGTAATTGCCATACTTATTTTTTCAACCTTGTCTATTTTAGCTGTTTGCTTTGCTTTTGCATCAAAGAACAGAGGATACAATACAAACATCAGAAAGTCAGGTATGATTATGGGTACCATCGGTCTGTGTATTTATTTGTTAAGTATTTTTGTCTGTATTACAACAGGACTTTCATAAGCGGATAGATCAGAGTGATCAAAGGTATTTAAATTTATAAGACCCTCTTGCAAAGGGAGTTGCGGTTTATCCCTAATCGCAACTCCCTAAAGGAGGGGCTTTTTTATTTGTGCAAACAATATGTTCTGTTGACAATATGTACCGAATATTGTATAATAAAGTTACTAAATACAGGAGGTGTTTTCCGTGAAAAAAATAACAGTAATCATTTTGTCCGTACTGCTTGTCGTATCACTTTGTGCTAACGCGTATTTTTGCTACGACGAATTTGTAAAGGACAAAACGCTAACACGCAGTTTTGAGGAAATTGTAGGCGTTTCAAGGGAAAACACCGTAAAGGTTACCGTTAACAACGGTGATCACGGAAATGATACCCTTGAGTTTACCGATGAAAAAAGGCTTGACAGAATTTTCGAGGTCTTTAATGTGCAGGAGTATATCTTTTCCCACACCATTACAGAAATGAAGACCGGTTGTCCTCACAATGTAACGTTTCACGATAAAGAGGGTAAAAGATACACAGTTTTGCTTTTAGAAAGCGGATTTCGACTTGGTAACGACGTTTACGCGGGAATGAATGCAGCAAGTGTAAAGAATTATTTTGAAAACCTTGACTGGCCGCCCCACACATCGGAATTTAAGTATCTGTTTTTAGACCGAGACCGTCTTGAAAAGGTGGTAGTAACCGACAGGGTACTCGGCAAGCAGATAGAGATAACCTCGGGTGAGCAGTACACAAAGCTTTATGAAGGCTTTGGCGGTACCTATGAGAGAACTGCGATCGTTTACAAAGATCCCAACAAGGCTGATTTTTCGGATTTTCGTTATCAGATAGATTTTTATGAGCCGCCGTATGAGGGAACCGATGAACCGGTCGTACATCAAAGCATAGTGCTTAACGGCATGGCAGGTAACCGTCTTATAACTATTGGTATCGGCGGAGATATCTGGACCAAACAGGGTAAGGATATCGACTGGTCGGTCTTTACCGAACTCGACTGGAGCAAGGCAGAGGATATAAAAGAATAAAAATCAAATAAACACAGGAGGTGTTTTTATGAAAAAAGTAAAGCTTTTAACCCTTTTGATGTCGGTGGTTTTACTCTTTTCTCTTTGCGCCTGCGGTGAAACGGTAACCTCATCGCAGACCGATAATACACCTTTGTTGTTTGAGAATATTATTTCTTTAGATAAATCACAGGTCACAGAGGTAAAAATATTGAGTATGGACCGCGGCCGACAGGGCACCTTTGCAAAGGGAACCGAAGAGTATAGTACCGCCCTTGAGCTGTTTTTTGGCAAAAAGTTCATCTGTAAGGGTGAAGTGCAATCAACATTAGAGGTTCTGGATGGCGGAATGGATCTGATCTCCTTTTGTGATGCGAAGGGTGGTTCTATTAGTATTGAGATAGTTCAGTCAACCTTTGAATATAACGGTAAGGTATATGAGGAAATTCCCACTTCTACCGATGCTATGCAATTTATTAACAACGTAAAGATAACCAAACCGCTTGATCATTACGGAAGTTTGCGTCTGCATGTGCCAAAGGAAGATCTTGTTAAGGTTACGGTGGAAGATATCCAAGCTAAAAAATGTGTAACAATTATTTCTTCGGAGAATATGAATAAAATATTCGATGCTTTTGATGAATCATATGATAATTATGAATATGTTGACGATTTTAAACCCGAACAGCATAGATATAAAGTAACATTTGAATTTGTTGATGGAGCGAATACAATAAATAACTTTATATTTTTTGATGAAATGAAGGGTAATACATTTTACTACCGTGATAACGCAAAGGTCTATGCTGAAAAAGATATTGACTGGTCGGTCTTTACCGAGCTCGACTGGAACAAGGCAGAGGACATAAAAGAATAAAAATTCAAAGCAAAAAATCAATAGGAGGTGTTTTTATGAAAAAAGTAAAGCTTTTACCCCTTATAGTGTCGGTGGTTTTGCTCTTTTCTCTTTGCGCCTGCGATGAAAATAACGAATCAAAAACCTTCAGCGATATTATAGGCTTAACATCCGATAAGGCTATAAGGGTAATTGTGAGGGACGAGCAAAACGATATGCTTGAAACCTTTGAGGATAAGGCAGTAGTTAATAAAATTTTTGAACTAATGTCAGCACATGAATACTATGAAGCCAAAAAGACCGAAGGTGTTCATGAGGTTGATTTCAGCTTGTCTTTTCACGATGAGGACGAAAAGTTGTATTCGTTTATGATAAGCGATATGTATGCAGACTACTTTATTGTGTTTGATGAAAATGCAGAAGAAGTTGACGGCGGTAAAACTGCTACCTTAATATACCGAATAAACGATCAAAACGGGGATTTAAGTGAACTTTATAATTACCTTAAATCTTTAAGACTAACAAAACGAATGGGCTCATATGCTGAGCTTGATGCGTTTGCAGGTACAAAGGTTTCAAGCATTGAGATAAAGGATACCGTACTTAAAAAACAGCTTAATATCACCGAACCAAAGGCGGTTGATGATATCATAAATGCTTTTGATGTAGATTTTTATTCTAAAGGATCTGTTGAGTGCAAAGCAGAGGATTTCAGATATCAGCTGGTAATATACTATGCCGATGCAGAGGGATTTACTCAAACCCTTTTGTTTGATAAAATGACGGGCGATAGCGTAGGTTTTTACAATTATTGGTTTGTTGATGTAGAAGGCATAGATTGGGATGTTCTTAAAAACCTCGACTGGAGCAAGGCAGAGGATATAAAAGAATAAAAATCAAATAAACACAG
>JAFUPP010000051.1 GCA_017481115.1 Clostridia bacterium
CAAGTCACCCTCGATCAGCACAATGATCGTAAACATCGACGGAACCGATTATGTAGTAGATCTTAACGGCGCAGAGGCATACAAGCAGGTAATCTTCTCCAAGACTGATCTCGGTTCAGGTACACATACCGTTACCATCACAGCCGCAGCTGAGAAGTCCTCACTTGACACCATCCGTGTCGCAGGAGGCACTCTTAACTAATTAATAAAAGCGGAGGTTTTACCTCCGCTTTTTTTGTGCAAAATAAAAACCCAACGGATATCCGTTGGGTTTAGTTTGTTATTTTATAAATCCGATTTTCTTACTTACCTTGCTGACCGTTCTGAATGCGATTCTTGATGCCGTTTCAGCACCTGCCTTGTAACAGGACTCAAGATAATCCTTGTTCTTCATAAGATCATCAAACTTCTCTCTTATGGGTCTTAAGGATTCAGCTACTGCTTCGCCAACTGCAAGTTTAAAGTCGCCGTAGCCCTTACCCTCAAAGTCTCTTTCAATCTGCTCCGCAGTAAGTCCGGTTGCGGCGGAGTAGATGGAGATGAGGTTGTTTATACCATCCTTGCCTTCTCCAACACACACCTTCATATCACTGTCGGTAACGGCACGTTTGAACTTTCTGACAATATCCTCGGGCTTATCAAGCATCGCAACCCAAGAGTTGACATTTGCATCACTCTTGCTCATTTTTTTGGTAGGATCCTGAAGTGACATAACCCTTGCACAAAGCTTTGGAATGTAAGGCTCAGGCACGGTGAATACATCACCGTATATTCCGTTAAATCTTTCTGCTATGGTGCGGGAAAGTTCAAGATGTTGCTTTTGATCTGCACCTACAGGAACAAAGTCGGTCTGATACAAAAGAATGTCTGCTGCCATAAGAGTAGGATAGGTGAAAAGACCGGCATTTACGTTGTCTGCATGGGTCTGTGATTTTTCTTTGAACTGTGTCATACGTCCAAGCTCACCAAACTGTGTATAGCAGTTAAGCATCCATGCAAGTTCCGAATGCTCCTTAACATGTGACTGTATAAAGCAGGGACTTTTTTTGGGATCAATACCGATACTAAGCAGTATTGCATAGGTTTGCAAAATTCTTTGTCTGAATTCAGCAGGAGTCTGTCGTACCGTAATGGCGTGAAGGTCGGCAACTGCAAAAATGCAATCAGCATCCTCAGTATCCTGCATCATCTTCCAATTTTTAAGTGCACCGAAATAGTTGCCTATGGTCAACTGACCGCTCGGCTGTATAGCACTAAATATTATCTTTCTGTCGTTTATCATAAATAATACCTCTTATTTAAAATACATTATAATAATATCCTTAACTCATCCCTTTGTCAATTAAGAATTCGCGAAATACCTCTATAAATAACAATTTTTAAAATAATAACATCTTTTTCTTGCCTAAGAGTGTAAAGAGTATTATAATATAATGGTTATAAAGGTTAGGAGAGTTAAAATTGTTCAGAATAATAAAAAGAGAACAACTTAATAGTACGGTGGTATTACTTGATATAGAAGCTCCCCTTGTTGCGAATAAAGCAAAGGCGGGTCAGTTTATCATATTACGTGTTGATGAAGATGGCGAAAGAATCCCGCTCACCGTTGCGGGTTGCGATGCCGATAAAGGCAGTGTCACCGTAATATTTCAAATCGTCGGTGCCACCACTAAAAAACTCTCCCTTAAAAACGAAGGAGAGTATATTTCCGATTTTGTCGGGCCTTTGGGAACACCCACCAAAATCAAAGGACTTAAAAAGGTCTGTGTTATCGGCGGCGGTGTCGGATGTGCCATAGCACTTCCCGTTGCAAAGGCATTAAAAGAAGAGGGGGCAGAGGTCACCTCTGTTATCGGCTTTCGAAATAAGGATATTGTTATTTTGGAGGATAAATTTAAAGCTATTTCCGATAATCTTTATGTAATGACCGATGACGGATCATACGGTCAAAAGGGTAATGTCTGTATTCCGTTACAGAAGCTTCTTGATGATGGTGAACGTTTTGATGAAGTGTTTGCAATAGGTCCGCTTATAATGATGAAGTTTGTTACCCAAACGGTAAAACCCTATAATATACCCTGCACGGTATCAATGAATCCCGTAATGGTCGACGGAACCGGTATGTGCGGAGGATGTCGTATTACACTTAATAAAAACGGTCAAAAGGTGACTAGCTTTGCCTGTGTTGACGGTCCCGATTTCAACGCATATGAGATAGATTTTGACCAAGCTCTGCAAAGGGGCAGTATGTACGGTGATTTTGAACGCCACGCATATGAAGAGACCTGTAACCTCTTTAAAAAGGAGGTAGAATAATGCCTAATATGGAATTAAAAAGAAATCCTATGCCGGTGCAGGATCCCAAAATCCGCTCAAAAAACTTTTTTGAGGTAGCACTTGGTTACGATGAACTAACCGCCATAAACGAGGCCGAAAGATGTCTTAATTGTAAAAATATGCCCTGTGTAGCGGGTTGCCCCGTAAATATTCATATCCCCGCCTTTATCCAAAAGGTCAAGGAGGGCGATTTTGAAGCAGCATATCAGATAATCACAAAAACCTCATCTTTACCTGCCGTATGCGGCAGAGTATGTCCTCAGGAAACACAGTGTGAAGCCAGGTGTGTAAGAGGAATAAAGGGCGAAAGTGTCGGTATCGGCAGACTTGAACGCTTTGTTGCCGATTGGCATAATGAACATTCTGATCTTAATGTAACTGCGGCACAGCCCAACTCAAAGAGGGTTGCCGTTGTCGGATCAGGTCCTTCAGGACTTACCTGTGCGGGAGATCTTGCAAAAAAAGGCTATAAAGTAACCGTTTTTGAGGCTCTGCATAAGGCGGGCGGTGTTCTTGTATATGGTATTCCTGAATTCCGTCTTCCCAAAGTTATTGTGCAAAAGGAGATAGATACCCTTAAAGCACTTGGAGTTGAGATTAATACAAATACAGTAATCGGTAAGACCTTGACCGTAGATGAACTTTTTGATATGGGCTATGATGCCGTGTTTATCGGCTCAGGTGCAGGTCTGCCAAGGTTTATGAATATTCCGGGAGAAAATCTTAAGGGTGTGTATTCCGCCAATGAATATCTGACCCGAGTTAACCTTATGAAAGCCTATAAGGATAACAGCAATACCCCCGTCAAAAAGGGCGGAAGGGTCGCCGTTGTCGGTGGCGGAAATGTTGCTATGGATGCCGCAAGAACGGCACTCAGACTGGGTGCAGATAAGGTGTATATTGTTTATCGCCGTTCCCTTGACGAGCTTCCTGCACGTAGGGAAGAGGTTGAACACGCAATGGAAGAGGGAATAGAATTCCACCTTCTCAATAATCCCGTAGAAATTCTCGGCTTTAATAATCCTGATGATCCTCGTGATGTCAGAAACGGAACCGTTACGGGTATGAAGGTCATCAAAATGCAGCTTGGTGAACCGGACGAAAGGGGCAGACGCCGTCCCGTAGAAATACCCGACAGCGAGTTTACTCTTTCGGTCGATACCGTAATAATGGCAATAGGAACATCCCCCAATCCGCTTATCAAAAACACTACCTCTGGTCTTGAAATAAACCAAAAGGGTGGCATTATAGTGTCCGAAGAAACGGGTGCAACCACCAAAGAAGGCGTTTATGCAGGCGGAGATGCCGTAACGGGCGCCGCTACCGTAATTTCTGCAATGGGCGCAGGAAAAACCGCCGCAAAGGCAATAGACGAATATCTTACAAAATAACAAAAATCCCCGAAATGCAAATGTGTATTTGGGGGATTTTTGTATCAAACGACAAATTACGACATAAAAGTTGAAAACTTTTATACAAAACGCACAAAAGAAGGTGTAAATGTTTTCCATATTTGTCAATGGACACATATGCTGTAATACTATATAATAAAGTAAAGAACATAAAACATAAAGGAGGAAAAATTATGAAACGCTCAAAAATCAAAATCTTAAAATGCGGAGTTGCGTTGCTTATCCTTCTTTCATTACTTGCAGGGGTGATACCTCTGCAAGCATCAGCGGCAGAGCTTGCCGGTTATACGGCAGGAGCTGTTGTCAGAATTAAAAATGTAGGCAGCGGTAAGTATTTAAATGTAGGATTGGGTGTAGATGCCAACGGTACCAATGTGTCTC
>JAFUPP010000052.1 GCA_017481115.1 Clostridia bacterium
ATGACCACGCAATCACCATCTGTGGTATGGAAAACATCGACCCCGTTGGTGTTCATACCGGTGACTCCATAGTTGTCGCTCCTATCCTCACCCTTAATGATCACGATCTTAAGATGCTCAATGACAGTGCTATCAAGCTTATCAGAGAGCTTAAAATAGAGGGCGGTTGCAACGTTCAGTTTGCTCTTAACCCCAAAACAAGCGAATACTTCCTTATCGAAGTTAACCCCAGAGTTTCACGTTCATCCGCACTTGCTTAAAAGGCAAGTGGATATCCCATAGCAAGAGTTACTGCAAAGATTGCAGTCGGTATGGGTCTTGAGGAGATCGCCATCGCAAACACCACTGCTGCATTCGAGCCAAGACTTGACTATGTAGTTGCAAAGCTTCCCCGTTTCCCCTTCGATAAATTTGCATCTGCACCCAACACACTTGGAACGCAGATGAAGGCTACCGGTGAGGTTATGGGTATCGGTTCAAATCTTGAGGAGTGCTTATTAAAGAGCGTCCGTTCACTTGAGATTGGTGCTTGTCACTTCCACCTTGCAAAGTTTGACGGTATGACAGACGATGAACTTATTAAGTATCTTGATGAATTCAAGGATGATAACATCTTCTGTATTACCGAGCTTATCCGCAGAGGTACAACCGTAGAAAAGCTTCACGAGGTCACAAAGATCACTGCATACTTCCTTGAGTCCATCAAAAAGATCGTTGATATGGAAAACGAGCTTAAAGCAAACATCGGCGACCTTGATACACTCAAAAAGGCCAAAAAGATGGGCTTCTCTGACAAGTTCATCGGCATTTTATGGGGCAAAAAGGAAAGAGAAATATTTGATATCCGTAAAGAAGTCGATCTCTTCCCCGTTTATAAAATGGTTGACACCTGTCACACAAACGCATATATCCCCTATTTTTATTCATCATACACCGGAGAAAACGCCTCTGTTCTTACCGAAAAGAAAAAAATGCTGGTTCTTGGTGCGGGTCCTATCCGTATAGGTCAGGGTGTTGAGTTTGACTACTCCACCGTTCACGCAGTAACCACCATTAAAAAGTCGGGTTATGAGGCTATAATCATAAACAACAACCCCGAAACCGTTTCGACCGACTACACCACCGCCGACAAGCTTTATTTTGAGCCTCTTACCACAGAGGATGTTATGAACATCATAGAGTTTGAAAAGCCCGAGGGTGCCATCGCCTCTCTTGGCGGACAGACCGCAATTAACCTTGCAGAGCCTCTTATGCAGCACGGTGTTGATATTATCGGTACCGACTGTGCAGCCATTGAACGTGCAGAAAACAGAGACAGTTTTGAAAAGATACTCAAAGAGCTTGACATTCCGCAGCCTAAAGGAAAGGCTGTTACAAAGATTGAGGACGGTATAGCCGCAGCTAAAGAAATCGGTTACCCCGTTCTTGTACGTCCTTCGTTCGTTTTGGGCGGACGTGCAATGCAGATCGTTGCAAACGAAGAGCAGCTTCGTCACTATCTTAAGACCGCCGTTGAAATAGACGAGGACAAGCCCGTACTTGTTGATAAGTACATTCAGGGTAAAGAGGTTGAGGTCGATGCTATCTGCGACGGACGCGATGTATTCGTTCCCGGTATTATGGAGCTTGTCGAAAGAACCGGTGTTCACAGCGGTGACTCCATAAGCGTATATCCCACCTTCAGCATTTCAAACAAGGTTAAGGGAATAATTTTACAGTATGCTAAAAAGCTCGGTCTCGGAATCGGAATCATCGGTCTTTACAACATTCAGTTCATTGTTGACGAGGATGATAATGTTTATATCATTGAGGTTAACCCCCGTTCATCAAGAACCGTTCCCTTCCTTTCAAAAGCAACCGGATATTCTCTTGCAGATATTGCCACCGAGGTAATTTTAGGCAAGAGTCTTAAGGAGCAGGGCATATTTGATATCTATCCCGAAGAGAAAAAGCGTGTTTACGTTAAGGTTCCTGTATTCTCCTTCAATAAGATCAGAGGACTTGATGCATACCTTTCACCCGAAATGAAGTCAACCGGAGAAGCCATCGGTTACGATGATAAGCTTAACCGTGCTCTTTATAAGGCACTTCAGGCATCGGGAATGCATTTACAAAACTACGGCACCGTTTTCGCCACCATTGCAGATAAGGACAAGGAGGAGGCTCTTCCCCTTATCAGACGTTTCTACAACCTCGGCTTTAACATTGAGGCTACCGAAGGAACTGCTTCATTCTTAAAGGCAAACGGAATCCGCACACACGTATTACAAAAGATGCATAACGGAAACACCGATATACCCGATGCACTTCGCCAGGGTCATATCGCATACGTTATCAACACCAAGGATATCGGCTCGGCAAACCAGCTTTCGGACGGTAAGGTCATCCGTCAGATAGCTACCGAAAATAACGTTACTATTTTCACCGCTCTCGATACCGTTCGTGTATTGCTTGATGTTCTTGAAGAAACCACACTCACCATTTCGACAATTGATGCTTAAATTATGAAACAGTCATTTTTTGATATAATTGATAATATTCCACTTACCGACAATGTCTATAAGATGACCTTAAAGGGTGATATTTCTGATATCACCTGTCCCGGTCAGTTTGTAAACATTAAGCTTGACGGATTTTTCCTTCGTCGACCAATTTCGGTAAACGATGCCGAAGACGGTGTACTTACCATCATCTACAAGGTGGTAGGCAGCGGCACCGAAGCAATGAGCAAATTGAAGGACGGTCAGCTTGATATACTGACGGGACTTGGCAACGGCTATGACACCTCCAAAAGCGGTGATAAGGTACTGCTTTTGGGCGGCGGTGTTGGTGTTCCCCCTCTTTATATGCTAGCTAAAAAGCTTATCAGTCAAGGAAAAAGCGTTTCTGTAGTGTTAGGATTTAACACGAAAGATGAGATATTTTATGAGCAGGAGTTCAAAGACATCGGTGCCGATGTTTACGTCACAACGGTTGACGGCTCTTACGGCATCAAGGGCTTTGTTACCGATGCTATGAAGGATATCGAATATACATACTTTTACACCTGCGGTCCCGAGCCTATGTTAAAGGCTATTTATAAGGCATCTGCTACATCGGGTCAGTTCAGCTTTGAGGAAAGAATGGGCTGTGGCTTTGGCGCTTGTATGGGATGTTCCTGTAAGACTGTTACAGGTTATAAAAGAATCTGTAAGGACGGTCCCGTTCTTGAAAAGGAGGAGATCTTATGGGAAAATTAGACGTAACACTTTGCGGTATCACTCTTGACAATCCCATTATCCCCGCCAGCGGAACCTTTGGATTCGGTTATGAATTCGCGGAGCTTTACGATATCAACTGTCTTGGTACCTTTTCCTTCAAGGGAACCACCAAGGATGCAAGATTCGGTAATCCCACACCAAGAATTGCAGAATGTACCGCAGGTATGATAAATGCCGTAGGTCTTCAGAATCCCGGTGTTGAAAGGGTAATATCAGAAGAGCTTCCCAAGCTTAAAAAGTGTTTTAATAAGCCTGTTATGGCAAACATCAGCGGTTTTTCGGTTGAGGATTATGCCTACACCTGTGAAAAGCTCGATAAAGAGGATCAGGTCGGCTGGCTTGAGGTCAATGTCAGTTGTCCCAATGTTCACGGCGGTGGAATGAGCTTCGGCACATCACCCGAAGCTGCGGCAGAGGTTACAAGAGCCGTAAAAGCTGTCACTACAAAGCCGGTTATAATAAAGCTTTCACCCAATGTTACCGACATTGTTGCCATTGCAAAGGCCTGCGAGGAGGCAGGGGCAGACGGTATCAGTCTTATAAACACCATGCTTGGTATGAGGATTGACCTTAAAACCAGAAAACCCGTTATAGCCAATAAAATGGGCGGTTTTTCGGGCAGTGCCATCTTCCCTGTTGCAGTACGGATGGTTTATCAGGTAGCCCACGCTGTCAAAATCCCCGTAATCGGTATGGGCGGCGTTTCTTCGGCAGAGGATGTTATTGAAATGATGCTTGCAGGCGCTACTGCAGTAGAAATTGGTGCTGCAAACCTTATTGATCCTTTTGCCTGCAGAGATATAATCAACGATCTGCCACGTGTTATGGCAAAATACAACATAGACAATTTATCGGATATTATAGGAGGAGTTAAATAATGGGTAAGGACGTAATTATTGCTTGCGATTTTTCCAGTGCAGAGGATACATTTAAGTTTTTGGATAAATTTTCGGGCAGAAAGCCTTTTGTAAAGATAGGTATGGAGCTTTTCTATGCAGAGGGCCCCTCTATAGTAAAGGAAATTAAGGCAAGAGGACATAAAATATTCCTCGATCTTAAGCTTCATGATATTCCCAACACGGTAAAAAAATCAATGAGTGTTTTATCACGACTCGATGTTGATATGACCAACCTTCATGCTGCAGGTACCGTTCGTATGATGGAAGCCGCAATTGAAGGTCTTACCCGTGAGGACGGCACAAGACCTATTCTTATTGCCGTAACCCAGCTTACCTCCACCGATCAAGAGAGTATGGAAAAGGATCTGCTTATAAACGAGCCCATTGACAAGGTCGTTATGCACTATGCATCAAACGCTAAGGCAGCAGGTCTTGATGGCGTTGTCTGTTCTCCCCTTGAGGCCGAAAAGGTTCACAACACCTGCGGTAAAGACTTTATTACTGTAACCCCCGGTGTTCGTTTTGCAGACGGAGATATAGGCGATCAAAAGCGTGTTATGACTCCCGCCGCCGCAAAGGAGATAGGCTCCGACTATATTGTTGTTGGTCGTCCCATTACCGCAGCGGCAGATCCTGTAGCTGCATATGAGAGATGCGTTAAAGAATTTTGCGATTAAGGAGAAGGACAATGGAAGGATATAAAAGAGAATTTATTGAGTTTTTAAAGGGTGCAAACGTTTTGAAGTTTGGTGATTTCACCGCAAAAAGCGGCAGAAAGATCCCCTATTTTATAAACGCCGGTGAGATTAAGACAGGCGAACAGATTTTAAAGCTTGGCGAATTTTATGCAAAGGCTTACTTTGAAAAAATAGGCAACAAAAAAACAGTTCTTTACGGACCTGCTTACAAGGGTATTCCCATAGCAGTTTCCGTTTCTGTTGCTCTTGCAAAAAACGGACTTGACGTCCCCTTCTTCTTTAACCGTAAGGAAGAAAAGGATCACGGTGAAGGCGGCGTATTTGTTGGTTATAAGCCCACCGAAGGTGAAGAAATCGTCATTGTCGAGGATGTTATCACCGCAGGTACTGCTATTCGTGAGAGTATGGCAAATCTTTCTTCTCTTAACGGCACAAAGGTCGTTGCTACCTTCGTAATGGTTGACCGCAAGGAAAAGGGCAAGGGCGAAAAGAGTGCTATGCAGGAGGTTACCGATGAGTTTGGTTTCCCCGTATACTCGGTGGTTGATGTTTACGACATCATTGAGTATCTTGAAGAGGATGAAGCTAACCGTGAAAATGTTGACCGCATCAAAAATTATCTTGAAGTAAACGGAGCTAAAGTATGAGAAGTCTTATAGATATTGTAGAATTTTCGGTTGAGGAGCTTGACGAGCTTTTAAAGGTTGCCTGTGATATTATTGACAACCCCCAAAAATACTCCGAAAAATGCAAGGGTAAAAAACTTGCAACACTCTTCTTTGAGCCTTCGACCAGAACAAGACTCAGCTTTGAGGCTGCTATGCTGGAGCTTGGCGGCAGCGTTATTGGTTTTTCGGATGCCGCAAATTCCTCTGCATCAAAGGGAGAGAGTATGGCAGATACCGCTAAGGTTATAAGCTGCTATGCCGACATTATTGCAACACGCCATCCGCTTGAGGGTGCTCCCTTGGTAGCAGCGGTTAACGCTTCTATTCCTGTTATCAACGCAGGTGACGGCGGCCACTGTCATCCGACACAAACCCTCGCTGACCTTCTTACCATTTACCGCGAAAAAGGAAGACTTTGTGATCTTACCGTAGGTTTTTGCGGCGATCTTAAATACGGAAGAACGGTCCACTCACTTATTTCGGCACTTTCCAGATATACAGGTATAAAAATCGTTCTTATCTCCCCCGATGAGTTAAAGCTTCCCGATTACATCCGTGAGGACGTAATGGAGAAAAACGGTATGGAGTATATAGAAACAAGATATCTCGAAGAGGTTATGCCTCAGCTTGATATCTTATATATGACACGTGTTCAGCGTGAACGTTTTGACGATCTTGACACCTACGAAAGACTCAAGGACAGTTATATCCTCACATTAGACAAGCTTGATACCGCTAAAAAGGATATGGCGATACTTCATCCCCTGCCAAGAGTTAACGAGATAAGCGTTAAGATAGATGATGACCCCAGGGCCTGTTACTTTAAGCAGGTCAGAAACGGAAAGATCATGAGAATGGCTCTTATATTAAAGCTTCTTTCCGAGACCGATAAACACTGGGATCCCTTTGAGGATACGGTCAAAAACAAGTATATTTGTTCCAATTCCAAGTGTATCACCACAGTAGAACAGGAACTCGAACATATTTTTAAGAAAAACGACGACGGTATTTACAGATGTATATACTGTGACAGCCAAGCCAACAAGGAGGAAATTTAAATGGCACAATTCATAAACGAACCTTCACATACCTTTAACGAGTATCTGCTTATTCCCGGATACTCATCAAGCGAATGTATTCCCGCTAATGTAAGTCTTAAGACTCCGCTTGTAAAATACAAGAAGGGTGAAGAACCCGCTATTTCAATGAACATCCCCTTGGTTTCGGCCATAATGCAGTCGGTCTCCGGCGACCGTCTTGCAGTAGCTCTCGCCATTGAGGGCGGTGTTTCATTTATTTACGGTTCACAGTCAATCGAAGACGAGGCAGCAATGGTTGCACGTGCAAAAAGCTACAAGGCAGGTTTTGTTAAGAGTGACTCTAACGTCAGCCCCGATATGACACTTGCTGATATTGTTGCTCTTAAGGAGAAAACAGGTCATTCCACCGTTGCAGTAACTTCTGACGGAACCGCAGACGGCAAGCTTTTAGGTATTGTTACCGGCCGTGATTACAGAGTTTCAAGAATGGATCCTTCTACAAAGGTTTCAGAATTTATGACTCCGTTTGAAAAGCTCATTACCGCCAAAGAGGGTACCTCTTTGAAGGAAGCAAACAATATTATTTGGGACAACAAGTTAAATTCACTTCCCATTATTGATGACGAAGGCAAACTTTGCTATTTTGTCTTCCGTAAGGACTATGACAGCCACAAAAAGAACCCCAACGAGCTTCTTGATGCAAAGAAGAGATACGTTGTAGGTGCAGGTATCAATACCCGTGACTATGCAGAGCGTGTTCCTGCTCTCGTAAATGCAGGTGCAGACGTTCTTTGTATCGACTCATCCGAGGGCTTTTCCGAGTGGCAGAAGCTTACTATTGATTGGATCAGATCCAGATACGGCGATTCGGTCAAGGTCGGTGCAGGTAACGTTGTTGATGCAGACGGTTTCAGATTCCTTGCAGATGCGGGTGCAGACTTTATAAAGGTAGGTATCGGCGGCGGTTCGATCTGTATCACCAGAGAGACCAAGGGTATAGGCAGAGGCCAGGCAACAGCTCTTATTGAGGTTTGTAAGGCAAGAGACGAATACTTTGAAGAAACCGGTATATATGTTCCTGTTTGTTCCGATGGCGGTATCGTTTATGACCACCACCTTACCCTTGCACTTGCAATGGGTGCAGACTTCATTATGCTGGGTCGTTACTTTGCAAGATTCGACGAGTCACCCACAAACAAGGTCAACATTGGCGGTACCTATTATAAGGAATACTGGGGTGAAGGCTCAAACAGAGCAAGAAACTGGCAGAGATACGACCTCGGCGGCGACAAGAAGTTATCCTTCGAAGAGGGTGTTGACTCCTACGTTCCCTATGCAGGAACACTTAAAGACAACGTTGCACTTTCTCTTTCAAAGGTAAAATCCACAATGTGCAACTGCGGAGCTCTTTCTATCCCCGAGCTTCAGAAGAAGGCTAAGCTTACACTTGTTTCTTCAACAAGTATCGTTGAGGGCGGCGCTCACGACGTTATCCAGAAGGAAGCTGTTCCCTCAATTAAATAATTGGTCCCGCAACCACTAATTAAGGTTGTGTGCCTTGACACGATATACTAAATATGGTATAATCATAGGGCATTTGAATATATTTCCTGCTACTGACGGAAAATATGTGGAGCACCACAAAGGAACAGGAAATTTTGAGGAGTTTCTCCTCTTTTGCCGACCGTCTGGGTACATTTAATCTTCAAGGTTTAAGTGTACCCTTTTTAGTTTTTTATCGAAAGGACATCTTTATGAAAAAAGTCGGAATAATTATGGGCAGTGATTCCGATCTGCCCATCATCAAAAAAGCTACGGATATATTAAAAAGCCTCGATATTCCCTTTGAGGTACATATTCTTTCGGCACACCGCACTCCTGTAGAGGCGGCTGACTTTGCAAAGAATGCCAGAGAAAACGGATTTGGTGTTATGATAGCTGCTGCAGGTATGGCTGCTCATCTTGCAGGTGCAGTTGCTGCCAACACCACCCTTCCGGTTATCGATATTCCCTGCAAATCGAGTGTTTTTGACGGTATGGATGCTCTGCTTTCCACCGTTCAGATGCCCACAGGCATTCCCGTTGCTACCGTTGCGGTAAACGGCGGTGCAAATGCAGCGCTTCTTGCGGCTCAGATAATAGCAGTTGAGGATAAGGAACTTGCTGATAAACTTAACAAAAAAAGAGCAGACGATGCTCAAAAGGTACTTGAAAAAGACGCCAACGTAATGAATATGCTTGACGCTTAATATTAAAGGAGAGATTACAATGGAAAAGAAACTTGTTTACACAGGAAAAACTAAGGATGTTTTTGCACTTGAAAACGGAAACTATCTTTTGAAGTTCAAGGATGACTGCACCGGTAAAGACGGCGTTTTTGATCCAGGTGAAAACTCTGTAGGACTTACAATAGACGGTGTCGGTGATGTAAATCTCCGTATGTCCATTTACTTCTTTGAGAAGGTAAATGCAGCCGGTATTAAGACTCACTTTGTTTCAGCTGATCTTGAGAACACCACAATGGAGGTTCTTCCCGCAAAGGTGTTCGGTAAGGGACTTGAGGTCATCTGCCGTCACAAAGCCGTTGGTAGCTTTATCCGCAGATACGGTGATTATATAGAAGAGGGTGCAGATCTTCCCGCTTATGTTGAGACCACCTTTAAGGACGACGCAAAGGGAGATCCCCTTGTAAATAAGGATGCACTTGTAGCCCTTGGTGTTATGACAGAGAGTCAGTACGACGACATTAAGGAAATGACCCAGAAGATCACCAAGATCGTTGCTGACGATCTTCTTGAAAAGGGTCTTGTTCTTTACGATATCAAGTTTGAGTTCGGATATGACGCAGACGGTAAGGTAATGCTTATCGACGAGATCGCTTCGGGCAATATGCGTGTTTATAAGGACGGCAAGTATGTCGATCCTATGACACTTTCAAAGCTTTTCTTCGCATAATATTTTTTTACTAAGGCACCACGGGTTTCCCGTGTGTGCCGATACTTGATTTTTAGAGCATTCATTTCTTTGTGAAATGTTTTAATTTATACCCACAGCAAAAGGAGTTATCATGGGAGGATTTTTTGGAATCGTTTCAAATAAAGACTGTCTCGCAGATGTCTTTTTCGGTGTTGACTATCATTCGCACCTTGGCACCAGAAGAGGTGGTCTTGCAGCCTACGACAAAGAAATAGGTCTGCAAAGAAAAATTCATAATATAGAAAACTCACCCTTCAGAACAAAGTTCGAAAATATTTTCGGTGAAATGAAGGGAACCTCGGTTATCGGTTGTATCAGTGATACCGATCCGCAGCCGATGCTTATTCGTTCAAAGCTCGGGACCTTTGCAATTTGTACCATTGGTATCATAAACAATGTCGATGAGCTTATTGATAAGTATCTTTTATCTACCGGCGGTCATTTTGATTCAATGACAGGCGGCAGGGTCAACACGACCGAGCTTGTTGCTGCTCTCATCAGTCAAAAAGACAGTTTCGTAGAGGGCATTAAGTTTGCACAGGATATTATTGTTGGTACATCAAATATTCTTATTTTAAAAGAGGATGGCAATATTATCGCTGCCAGAGATAAGCTTGGCAGATTACCTGTTATCATCGGTAAAAGCGATGAGGGTCACGCCGTCACATTTGAATCCTTTGCAAATACCAAGCTTGGTTTTGAAAATATCAAGGAGCTTGGACCTGCAGAAATTGTAGAGCTTTCAACCGACAGCATGACACAGTTATCCGCACCCGGCAAAAAAATGAAGATGTGTGCATTTCTTTGGACCTACTACGGTTATCCCACATCTACATATGAGGGTGTAAACGTTGAGGCTATGCGTTTTCGTAACGGTGCCATCATGGCGGAATATGACAAACAAAAGGGTCTGGCACAAGAGGTAGACTATGTCGGCGGTTTCCCCGATTCGGGCATTCCACACGCAATAGGTTATGCGAACGCAAGTCACGTACCCTACGCCAGAGCGTTTATAAAATACACTCCCACCTGGGCAAGAAGCTTCACCCCCTCTGAACAGACCGTCAGAAACAGGGTTGCAAAAATGAAGCAGATTCCTGTTCATGATTTCATTCAGGACAAGGACCTCTTGTTCGTAGATGACTCGATAGTCAGGGGCACACAGCTTAAAGAAACGGTTGATTTTCTTTATGATAACGGTGCAAAGGCGGTACATATGCGTTCTGCCTGTCCTCCGGTAATGTATGCCTGTAAATACCTCAACTTTTCTCGCGCCACAAATGAAATGGAGCTTATTGCCCGTCGTATCATTATGGAGCTTGAGGGTGAAGAAGGCTTTAAATATATCGATGAATACTCGGATGCCGAAACAAAAAGAGGTAAGGCTTTAAGAAAAACAATTTGTGAGGAATTATATGAATACGTTAGATGCTGTGAAAAATCGAATCTTACAGCTGTGCGGTGAAAGGGATATCAGCATTAACAAGCTGGCAACGATTTCAGCCCTTCCACCATCCAGTATCAAAAATATACTTTATGGCAAAAGCCAGAATCCAAAGCTGCTGACAATCAAGATGATTTGCGATGGCCTTGGAATTACTCTGGGAGAGTTTTTCAATACACCTGAATTC
>JAFUPP010000053.1 GCA_017481115.1 Clostridia bacterium
ACACTGTCCTGCTCATATGTTTTCTCTGTGATTTCTGCTTCTTCTGCCGATGCTACCATTGGTATGATGCTTACTGCTGAAAATGCCAAAATTACACACAACATTATAGCCAGACTCTTTCGGATCATTCGTGTTGTTCTGCTCATTTACTTTTATACTTTTTGTTTTTTACGTAAACTTTTTATGAACACTGTTATGTCTATAATTTATTATATAAAAAAATGCATTTCAAGTAAATGATAAAATAGTTCTCAATATGTCCTAGATTGACTTTTTTGTGTATATTTTCATATTTTTTGTATATAAAAACGACCCCGCAAATAAATTGCGGGGTTTTTTAAAAATACACTTTTTTATTTGAGAAATTCTTCTTATTTAGGAACCTTTTCCCAATCCTTAAGGAAGCCTGCAACAGCTCTGTCGGTGTTGGGGTTAGCAATCATCTGCTGAATTACCTTGAAGGGCATTGTTGCAATGTCACAACCCATCTTTGCAAGTTCAATTACGTGGATGGGATGTCTGACGGATGCGGCAATTATCTGAGTCTCGATACCCTGTGCATCAAAGATATCACGGATATCCTGAACAAGATTAAGACCGTTCTCACCGATATCATCAAGTCTGCCAACGAAGGGTGCTACGAATGTTGCACCTGCGTTTGCTGCAAGGATTGCCTGAGTAGGTGAATAGCAAACGGTAACACAAACCTTGATTCCTTCACTTGAAAGAACCTTTGCTGCCTTAAGACCCTCTGCAAGAGCAGGAACCTTAACAACAATATTTGAGCTCTTTGCTGCAATTGCTCTACCCTCTTTGATCATGCCTTCAGCATCGAGAGCAAGAACCTCTGCAAATACAAGAATTTCGGGACCGGTTGCAGCAAGTATCTCTGCAAGAACGTCATCAAACTTCTTGTTTTCTCTTGAAATGATTGTGGGGTTGGTGGTAACACCTGTGATTGCGCCCATATTGTATGCGTTAGTAACGTCATTTATGTTAGCGCTGTCCAAAAAGATTTTCATATTATTTCTCCTTTATAGGTTTTTAACTTAGATAGCCTTTGCATTGGCGAGGAGGTATTCCTCTGCCTCTTTACACCAAAGTCCGTTATTTGCCTTGGTGATCTTGGCGAGTTCTGCGTAGATAGCGTCTGTCTTGCCCATTTCCTCAAGATCATCAATAGCAAAGAGAGGAAGTGAGATCTGTGTGTAGATAAGCTTCTTACCGCCCTTGATGTTGGGAAGATTGAGGGTGGTTTCAACAACGCTGTCAAGACCGCCTACGTGTGTGATCATTGAGGAAGGATTGATCTTTCCGCAACCCATCATTGAAATAGCCTCAATAACATCATCAATATTTGAACCTGAATCACCTGCGATATGGGTGGTATCATAGTGTACCTTATAGAAATTAAAGGGAGCTGTAAAGTCAGTTCTGGTGGGACCTGCGAAGAAGTTAAGGCAACCGTCGTGTCCTAAAATCTCGCTGCCCTGTGCAACAACGGCAGGAACGGGAGCATAAACGAACACATCGTTATAGCCTGTGCCACCTGTAAGTGCGAGAAGCTTTTCTACTGCATCGTCACAAGCGGTGTTTACATAGTGAAGCTCAACACCGTATTTCTTTGCTTCCTCAGGGGTATAGATAGATGCTGCTCTTTCAAGACGAGCATCATCAACATCGGTTACAACGAGAAGTGAGGGATGAATATCACGATGGATAGCATAGTCGATAGCACCAAGACCCATAGGTCCTGCGCCTGCAAGAATTGCCATCTTACCGTTAGGAACAATATCCATCTTATGAGCATAGTGATGGCCGGGTACGTTGTGCCACGAGGTGTGGAAGCCACCTACGATACAAGCCATAGGCTCACTGAGTGATCCGTAATAAAATGCATCGCCTGTGTAGTTAAGGAGACATCCAAGCTCCATTACCTTGCGGGGAACGATAACATAGGTTGCATCACCGCCGATATACTTAAATGAGTAACCGGGAGCTGCGTAGATATCCTCGGGATCGTTAAGTGCAGGCTGGATTGTTACCTTCTGGCCAACATAAAACTTATCTTCCCACATCTTACCAACCTTTACAAGTTCACCGCAAAACTCGTGACCTATAATGGTAGGATTTTCGGCAACGTCATTGGGAACACGCTTATGCTTTGCACCCTGAATAGCTGCCTTGTAGCTGGACATACAGATACTGTCTGAAATGACCTTCATTAAAATTTCGTCTTCCTTCATCTCGGGGAGATCAAATTCCTCAAGACGAAGATCATTTTCGCCGTAAATTCTTACTGCTTTTGTCTTCAAGATAAATTCCTCCTGACAAATAAAATCATATTTTCATACAGTTATCATTATAAACCCTTTTTTTGTAAAAGTCCATACGAGTTTCTTCTTTTTTTAAAGTTTTTCGGCTTTTATCATTGTATACCGCAGAAAATAATGATATAATTTTAAAGCAATCAAATTTTAGGGGTGCAAAATGAATAATAATTCCTTTTTCGCAATGCTTTTCAGAATGAAACTCATAAACCGTTGGGGGCTTATGAGAAACACAAGATACGAGACCTTAAGTGAACATTCCCTTGAAGTAGGTGTTATCGCTCATGCTTTGTGTATACTTTCAAACGAAAGATTGGGAACAAAGCTCAATGCAGACCGTGCGGCAGTACTGGGTCTTTTTCATGATTCACCCGAGATAATCACAGGAGATATGCCCACCCCCATAAAATATTTCTCACCCGATGTTAAAAATGCCTATTCTCAGGTTGAAACTGTTGCGGCAGAGAGACTTTTGTCCCTTCTTCCCGAGGATATAAGAAGTTACTACTCTCCCCTTGTACACGAAGAGGATGAGGAGCTTATTCCATACATAAAGGCGGCAGATAAAATCGCCGCACTTATTAAGTGTATTGATGAAACAAAAATGGGAAACAGTGAATTTTCAAAGGCCGGAGAAGCCACTAAAAAGCGTATAAAGGCTATGGGTATGCCTGTTGCGGATATGTTTGTAGAGGAGTTTATTCCTGCTTTCTCTTTGACACTTGATGAACAAAGCGCGGGTGAACTGAATGCTTAACGATACTATTGCAGCCATATCAACCGCTCAGGCGGCGGGGGGAATAGGTATAATCCGTTTAAGCGGAGAGGATGCCCCAAAAATTGCCGATAAAATTTTCAAAGCAAAAACCACACTTACCTCACTTGAGGGCGGTAGGTTTATATACGGAAAAATCTACTCTCTTTCGGGAGAGCTTATAGACGAGGCGGTGGCACTTAAATTTGAGGCTCCGCACAGTTATACGGGAGAAAATGTTATAGAGCTGGATTGCCATGGCGGTCTTGTTGTGACTAAGCTTGTTCTTCGTGCCGCGCTTGAGGCGGGTGCTCGACCTGCCGGACCGGGAGAATTCACAAAAAGGGCCTTTTTAAACGGCAGAATGGGTCTTACCGAGGCCGAATCGGTAATGGATATAATTTCGGCAAGCGGAAGCTTTTCTCAAAAGGCTGCACAAAGTGCCAGAGAGGGTGCGGTTGCAAAACGTCTTGAGGGTATAAAAGCAGAATTGACGCTTCTCGCCGCAAAAATCACCGTCTGGACGGATTATCCCGAAGATGATGCTCCCGATATTGACGAGGATATTATCCGCTCCACCCTTTTGTCGTCAAAACAAAGGCTTGAGGCTTTGTTAAATGAATATGATTCGGGAAAAGCAGCAAGACAGGGTGTACTTACAGCAATTGCAGGCAGACCGAATGTTGGAAAAAGCACATTGATGAATATGCTTTCGGGAGTCGAAAAAAGCATTGTTACAGAATACGCCGGTACCACCCGTGATATTGTTGAAGAAACGGTGGTACTAAAAAACGCAGTTTTGCATCTTCTGGATACTGCAGGAATGAGAGATACCGACGATCCTGTTGAGGCAATAGGCGTCAAAAAGGCATATGATACGCTTGAAAAAGCTGAGCTTATTTTGGCGGTATTTGACTCGTCCGAGCCCTTGACCGAAAACGATAAGGAGCTTTGCGGTCTTTGTAAAAACAAAAAGGCAATCGCAGTTATAAACAAAAACGATCTTCAAAGACATATAGATACAACATTTATCAAAGAGCATTTTGAAGGTGTTGCAGAAATATCGGCAAAAAATCAAGACGGCAGAGAACAGCTTATTAATACAATCGAAAAGGTTCTAGGTACATTTGAGCTTGATGCATCAATAGGAATTCTTGCAAACGAAAGGCAAAGAGACTGTGCCGCAAAAGCTTTAGAGAGCATCAAAAAGGCTATTGAAACCCTTGAAAGCAAAATGACCTTTGATGCGGTGGGCGTATGCATTGACGATGCCATATCCTCGGTACTCTCCCTCACGGGTGAAAAGGTAACCGAAACGGTAGTAAACGAGGTCTTTGAAAGATTTTGTGTTGGAAAATAATACAGTAAAAGGACGATGTTTTCATCGTCCTTTTTTCTCTCCCCCAGTCAAAACAAAGTTTTGACAGCCCCTCGTCAGATGGGGCCGAGAAAAAAACGGACATTCAATGAATGTCCGTTTTTTTATTTAGTTTAATGTTCCGTCGATCTTGATGGCGTCAAGGATGACCTTGCCGGAGGTGGTTATTGTTACGGTGTGTATTCCGTAGTCAAGACCTGCGGCATCTAGGGCTATTTCCTTGTACTTTGTATCGGTAGAAGCATCATAAAGATCTGCCTCTATGGGGGCTGCACCGTCTATTGAAATATACATCTTACCCTGTGTCATAGACTTATAGGAAACAATATCAAATCCATATCCTGTATAGGTAAAGGTTGCACTCTCACCATTGGTTGCCTGTAATGCCCTGTGATTTGAAAGGCTCCATGTGGCTACTGTACTCCAGTTGCCGTTAAGTTTAAGTGCACTGTTTTCTGCTTCATATGTTGTGACTTCGCAGATGGCTTCATCGCACTTTACTATATCACCGACAACGTTGATTGCATCAACATATGCCTTGCCTTCCACTCTGATCTCAACGGTATGTGTGCCGTCGGTTAAAATATCACTTCTATAGACAATAGACTTCATATACTTGTCATATTCATCTGCATAAAGGTCTACTGGTATTTCTTCACCGTTATCTACCTTTACATACATCTTGCCCTGGCTGGGAGACTTGTAAGAAACAAGTTCAAAGTAGTTGCCATCAATGGTAAATTTGACCTTTGAACCATTATTAAGCTTTGATGCAGAACCGCCACTTAAATCAGGATCATTAACTGCTGTAATGTTTCCTATTGAATTTATTTTTTCAACAGCTTTTTCAATTTCAAGTAACTGCATTTTTTCTGCAGAGTATACGATTTTAACGTTGTCAAGAACACTATTATCAATGCCAACATTAATTATATCCCACTCGTCTTTTGTTCCCTTGTAATAAATTGTATCAAGCTCATTACAACGCACAAATGCATAATCACCAATACTTATTACACTGTTGGGAATAGTAACATATGAAAGTTTATAGCAATTAGCAAACACGGCATCTTTTATGATTTTCACACCGTCAGGGATAACAACAGTTTCAAGATTTGAGCAGTAGAGAAAGGCTGAATCTGCTATGCCAAGTGTTCCTTCCTTAATCACAACAGTTGACGGACAAGTACCCTTATAACGATATACAACCTTGCCTATATATACAACGCCCTCCGGTTGGGCATTATACCATGCAGTTCCGTTGAATGCACACTCTCCTATGTTTATTGTATTATCGGAGATAGTAATCGTGCTGAGCTGTTTACAATCAAAAAACGCATCAATTTCTATGCTTGTTACACCGTCGCCGATAGCGACATCAGTCATTGATGTACAATTATAAAACGCACCATAACCTATAATTTTTACGCTGTCAGGAATGATGACGCTTGTAATAGCTGTATTACCTGTAAATGCATAATCTGCAATACTAACGGTATCTTCTTTAAATTCCAACTTGGCACAAGCACCACCTTTATATCCGTAAGCCACCTTGCCCGCATAAACAACTCCATTAGGTTGAGCAGTGTACCAACCAGTAGCAAAGAAAGCTCGGTTTGAAATCTTTATTACACTGTCAGGAATTTTTATATCTACAAGTTGACCGCAGCCTTCAAAGGTGCATTCATCAATTTTTGTAACACCGTCGGGAATAGTAATGCTCGTCAACGAAACACAATCATAAAAAGCAAAGCCACCAATTTCTTTAACACTGTCAGGAATACCTATACTTTTAAGATTTCTGCAATATCTGAACGCACCATAACCTATGCTTGTAACACCATCGGGAATAGCGACATCGGTAATACCATCACAACCCCAAAATGTACAGTCCTCAATTTTTGTTACACCTTTAGCAAAAGGTATGGTTTTAAGAGCATCGCACTCTTCAAATGCTGACGGTCCTATACTTATAACTGTATCGGGAATAATAACATCCGTAAGTAAACTACAGTTTTGAAATGCCCGCTCCCCTATTTCTGTAACACCGTTAGGAATTTCAACACTCGTAAGCTTTGAGCAAGCATAAAACAATCCTCTTTCTAACTTTGTTATATTATTAGAAAGCTCAACATCAACGAGATTGTAGCAACAATTAAAAGCCGTCTCGCCTATGCTTGTTACGCTATCGGGAATTTTAACACTTGTAAGCTTATCACAATAATTAAAAGCATCTTGTCCAATAGTCGTTATATTGTTTGGTATTTGTACACTTGTCAAGCCGGAATTATCAAACAATTCATCTTCTATAGTTGTTATATTTTCGGGAATATTTACATTTGTAAGTTTATAACAATAAGAAAATGCACCTTTACCCAAATAAGATACGCAATCAGTAATATTAATGTTATTAAGTTTAGTGCAGTGTGTAAACGCATATGAACCAATACTTATTACGGTTTCAGGAATAACAATATCGGTAACATTGGTACAGTTTGAAAATGCACTTTCACCAATACTTGTTACACCGTTAGGTATAGTTACACTTGTAAGATTATTACAATAAGAAAACGCCGAGCCACCAATACTTTTGACAGGTTTTCCTCCGAGTGTAGACGGTATGGTTATATCCCCGCTTATAGACTCATTAACATCTGTTATAACCGCTTTTTCGCTAACAATCTTGTATGTGTAATAACCGTATGTTGCTGCGGAGACGGTTGATATGCCGCAGATGACCATTGAAAGCATCAACACGACCGTAAGCAAAATTGACAAGACCTTTTTCATATTGTTCACCTCGTAATAATTTTATATCCAAATGGATATCTTATAAACATAATACACTAATTTTATTGTATTGTCAAGATAACCAAACGGATATCATGGTAATAATAATTATAAACGGTTTATATTTCATTGTCAAGAATTGTTTTTTGGCATATTATCGAATAACATGTATAACTTTTAAAAAATAGGAGTAAATATGGGGTATTATAAGAGAATTCGGGATCTCAGAGAGGATCACGATATGACACAACGACAGGTTGCAGCTGTGTTGGACATTACACAACCACAGTATTTTAGATATGAGCAGGGTTTCAGAGATATTCCCACCGACCTGCTTATAAAGCTTGCCGATATGTACGATACCACAACAGATTATATTTTAGGGAGAACCGATAGACAAAAATAAACCGTTAAAGCTAGTGCTTCAACGGTTTTTATTATGCAACAAAAAAGCAGGGCGATTGCCCTGCTTTTAATTTAGTTTAATGTTCCGTCGATCTTGATGGCATCGAGGATGACCTTGCCGGAGGTGGTGATTTCTACGGTATGTGTTCCGTAGTCAAGACCTGCGGCATCAAGGGCTATTTCCTTGTACTTTGTATCGGTGGAATCATCATAAAGGTCTACCTCTATGGGCGCTGCACCGTCTATTGAAATATACATCTTACCCTGTGTAGTTGCCTTGTAGGAAATTACCTTGAAGTCATATCCTGTATAGCTGAAGCTCACCGATGCTCCGTTTGAACCCTGAAGTGCCTTGTGGTTTGAAAGGCTCCAGGTTTCAACCGCCTTCCAGCTGCCTGTAAGCTCAAACTGTTTGTCTTCGGCTTCGTAGGTTACGGTTTCGGCAGAGTTTCTGTTTATCTCTATGGCATCAACGATAGCATTTCCGCTTATGCGAATGGTAACGGTATGATTACCGTAATCAAGATACTCGGTAAATACCTTCTCCTGATAAAGCGTATCGGTGGACTCGTCGTAGAGGTCTACCTCTATTTCGTCGCTTCCGTCAATAGATACAAACATCTTACCTTGTGTGGTGGCTTTGTAGGAAATGATTGAAAGCATATCTCCCTCAAAGTCAAAGGTAACGGTACCGTTAGAACTCTTCATTGCATTGTGTGCAGAAAGCTTCCAAGCATATGTTTTGCTCCAATTACCTGTGTAAGCGGCATTTAAAATGTTTTCAACCTCAATGCGAACGTTATCCTTAATGGGTGTTTCGCACTTTACGACCTCACCGCTTATGAGAAGCCCGTCAATAAGACCCTTTTTATCGGTGCGAAGTGTGACCACGTGCTGTTCATAGGAAAGCAGGTCACTTGTATAGACCGTCTCCATAAAGTAGGTGTCCGGCTTATCTGCCGTAAGGTCTACTATTATTTCCTCTCCGCCGTCTATCGATACGTAGAGTTTATCGTAGGTGGTAGATCTATAGGACACGATACCAAACTGATCACCGACAAAGCTAAACTGTACCTTTCCGCCTATAGTTGTATGAAGTGCGTATCTGCCCGAGAATTTCTTGTGGTATCTCTTTACCCAATTATTAGAGATGATGATATCGTCGATCACCGATTCTATCTCAACATTTTTTAGCTCGGGTACGGTCTGTGCGGCTTCTACTGTGATGTCAAATTCAGCAGTAAAGCCCTCATATGATACCGTCACGGTCTGTGTGCCGACTGTATTCATATCGTATCCGCTAAGCTCAAATCCGCTTGTAACGGTCTGTGTGCTACCGTCGGTGTAATGTGTCTTAACGGTGAGTCCATCTTCGCTGAAGGTATCGCCCTCGGTATAAACCGTAGTATTGGGTAAGGTGTTTACGGATATGCCTGTGAGTGTGGGTTGTGCACAGGTATGAGTATCATTTTTAACGAGCTTGACACTTGCGACAGCGAAATCGTAGGTGCCGTAGTTTGCGGCTGTATTTTCGTGGAAGGTTATTCCGTCGATAGTGCCGCCCATATCTGAAATATGAGTATACGCAGCCTTATTATGCTCGTTACCGGTTGAACCGAGCAACAGATTTGAAAGGGGTATCTGCAAATGATTCCAACCGCTATTAAGGGCTACTCTTCCCGTTCCTGTTTCGGAATTGGTCATTGCAAGACGGTATGCCCAGTTTTCTGTATAGTTATTGAATTTATAGGAATTTGCAACAGAGTACATTGAAAGTCCGCTTTGGGGTACAAACTGCATTATCATAAAATACGAGGTTACGTCAGAAATGTATACCCAAGCATCCACCGTCCAATTGGCTTCCTTGCCGTACACATCCGCCTTGACGGGTTGTTTGAGATAAAAACCGTTCTTTCTTTCGGTGCCCGAATCGGGGTCATAGAAATATGCTGTAGGGGACGAAACACCTAACTCGCCGCCCACAAGTGAAGATGTATTTACAATACTGAAATCACTTGATTCATCCTGATAGGTAGAAAGCATATTAGATACCTTCTTATCGCAACAGTCGCAGATGAGTGCGATGTCGGAAAGAAGACTTCCGCATTTGTCACAGCCGTAGGTATCGTTCGGAGTTCCGTAAACTACTATTGAATCTATACATACACTGCCCTCGGCTCTGAAGGTGACTGTGTGTACCCTTTGATTTAAAATGCCCGAATCGTAAACCACGGTACTATATCCGTCAGCAGCCCCTGCAAGTGATACCGCCTTTTCGGCACCGCCATCTATTGATACATAAAGGGTACCGTTATTATAGGAGGTCTCGGAGTTTATCTTGAACTGTGAACCGTAAAAACGGAATCCTCCGTTACCTATGTGTGATGCGTATATACCCTTTTGGTTATCGCAGGAAGCATCATTTACGGTCTGCCAATTTATATCCTTTTGTACATAGCGTGTATCTGCCGCTTCAACCGTTACGGCGCTGTTTAACGGGAGAGTATTTGCCACCAAACTTCCGTTAAACACCTCGAAAGCATCTATATGAGCTTGACCCTCAAGCAGTATATTGATGGTATGGGTGCCGTATGAAAGATCTCCGGTAGTATATCCTCTTTCGAGCACATCACCAACGGTAGCTCCCGTTTCAACCCTTTGGTATTCTCCGCCATCAAGCGAAACAAAGAGGGTTTTAAGTCTTGGACCCTTGGTTACGATGAGGTTGAATTTTGTACCCGTAAAGGTTGCACTGATTGCTCCTCCGTTAGCTGTATAAAGTACCTCGCCGTTACTTGCGTGGACAGATTCGCGTGTTGTAAAGTTTTTAGAGGTTGTAATGTAGTTATTATTTTCTGCTTCGTATAATGTAGGCTTTACGTTACTGAAAAGCCAGCTTATAGCATCCGTATTTCTTGCACAATAATCCCATACGTTGTGGGTATATCCTGCAAGTTCGATATAGGATATATCGGTACCGCCGACTGCACGAATAGCATTTACCATTTCCCTTGTTCCGCTGACAGGCACGGTAGGATCGGCATCACCGTGTATGGTAAAGATAGGAAAATACTTTAAATGCTCTGCCATACTTGTATCTGCACCGCCGCAAACGGGAACAGCCGCAGTAAACATATCTCTATGTCTCATAATAAGGTTCCAGGTACCAAAACCGCCCATTGAAATACCGAACACGTACTGACGTTTTAAATCGGTAGAATATTTGCTGTTTACGCTGTTTACGAGCTCTACAACTGCGGCAAGCTCATTGGATTCGGGAACATTGTCCAAGGAATAGTTGCCGTTTGCCCAGGGGGTATCCACCCACTGCTGTCCTGCGGGGCACTGGGGAGCTATAACTATTGCATTTGCCATTAAGTTGTTAGACTGTTTAAAGGTATCAAGAAGCATAAGCTGGGTCTGTGATACGTTGTCGCTTCCTCTTTGTCCTGCTCCGTGCAAAAATACGACCAAGGGGTAATCCTTTGTGCTGTCATAGTTTGAGGGCAGGTAAAAGCGGTAATTAAGTGCCGTTCCGTCCTTCGCGTTATAAACAAGCGGTGTCATCTCGTTTTGAAGCTGTGCCAAAGTGAGCGTACCGGTATTTTGTTTGATAAGCTCTATATTGTTTAAGCTTTGATCTTCAGCCGAGACGGTAACGCATATGCCCTCCGTCAAAAGACTAAAGCTGAGTATAAAAGTAAGAATAAGTGCGATGGTTTTTTTCATATATCGGTCCCCCTATTTATTTGTATCTATTTTAATACCCTCAAAAAATTTTGTCAAGTTAATACACTAAAACGCACCGAAACACCACCTTAAAGATCGACTCGGGTTAAAGTGAAACTAAAAGAAAAACGGACACTGATGTGTCCGTTTTATTCTTCCTCGTCGGGCTTTTCTAGGATCTTTATAACTATCTCCTCTGCACGACGCTGGTCAACCTTTGTGACCGACACCGCCAGGCCCTCGTATTCAAATTTATCTCCCTTTTCCGGAATTTTATCTAAATGCTCCATTACCCATCCGCTGACGGTGGATGCATCACAATCATCTTCTATATCGAAATGTTCAAGAAATTCGTCAAGTGCCATAGAACAAAGAATCCTCTGTCTGCCATCCTTATATTCCTTAATTTCTTCAATAACCTCGTCGTGTTCGTCCCAAATTTCACCAACAAGCTCTTCAAGAACATCTTCAAGGGTAACGATACCTTCGGTTCCGCCGTATTCATCAAGAACTACCGCCATATGAATCTTGGTTTTCTGAAGCTCCCTTAAAAGATCGTCGATCTTCATTGATTCGGGAATAAATACAACCGGCTTTATGATGCTTTTAGCACTCTTTTTACCGAAAAGCACCTGTTTATGAAAGTCCTTTTCATTTATGATACCGACTATATTATCAAGGGATTCCTTATAAACAGGAAGACGTGTATATTCACTTTCAAAGAACACCTTTTGAATATCCTCTTTAGAGGAATTATACTCTACACCAACAACATCCACACGCGGCGTAAAAATATCGACGACAACCCGCTGGTCAAACTCGATAGCAGAGCGAATAAGCTCACTTTCTGCTTCATCAAGACTGCCTTCCTCACAGGCTTCATCAACTATGGTAAGAAGCTCATCACCAGTCATTCCCTTTTCTTCGTTTGTTTTAAATATCTTTGAAAGAAGCTTCTTCCAAAGACTGAAAAGTAAATTTATGGGGGTAAATATCCAAACCAAAAGTTGCAGTACCGACGATGTCGCAAGAGCATAACCTTCGGCATGTTCTTTAGCAATAGACTTGGGCGAAACCTCGCCGAAGATAAGTACCGCTACGGTAATAACAACGGTTGAAACCGTTGCACCGCCCGCAAGTTTCAAATTGTTTACAAAGAAAATGGTTCCTATTGATGCAAGAGAGATATTTACGATATTGTTTCCTACCAGAATAGTAGAAAGAAGCTTATCGTAATCCTCACTCAACTTCATAACCCTTTTTGCTGATTTGTTTCCGTTTTCTGC
Organism: Clostridia bacterium; assembly: GCA_017481115.1. Taxonomy (GTDB): domain Bacteria; phylum Bacillota; class Clostridia; order Oscillospirales; family Acutalibacteraceae; genus RGIG1913. The sequence goes on from JAFUPP010000053.1 coordinate 12,673, forward strand.
GAGATTTTTAATTCTTATTCTGTTGATTGATGAAAATGCCGTTTCACTTGCCGAGAAAAAGCCTGACAACAGCACCAACACCGCCATAGAGATCAAAAGCCCTATACTATGCCCGTCCATTTGGACAATCATTCCTCCTTGGAATTATATTAAGTTAGGTTTGAAAAAAATAGGAGTGGCTTACCCACTCCTATAATTTCTTGGCTTAGATAGCTCTGGTTACCTTACCTGAGCGTAAGCAACGTGTGCAAGCGTTTACTCTGCAAGGAGTACCGTTGACAATTGCCTTTACCCTTTTTACATTAGGCTTCCATGTTCTGTTTGAGCGTCTGTGGGAATGTGATACCTTTATTCCGAAGGTTACTTCCTTTCCGCAAAAATCGCACTTTGCCATCATTGCACCTCCTTCGAGTAATTAAGCAAGAACTATTTTAACAGAAACATTTTAAAAAAGCAAGACTTTTTTTCTATTTATCCTCTTTTTTTACTCTTTTAACCCAATTTTACTTGTCGGAAGGGTTCATATATGCTAAAATGTATCCGTATTAATTATGTAAGGAATGGTTTTTTGGATAATTTGAGGTTTTGTGCTCCCTGTCTTTTGGGGCTTGAAGGGGTAGTTGCTGATGAACTCAAGGCTCTTAGTGTAAAAAACGTCTCTGCCGAAAACGGCAGGGTCTTGTTTGATGGCTCATTTAATGATATGGCACGTGCCAATCTATCCCTCAGGTGTGCGGAAAGGGTTATGATCCTTCTTGCAGAATTCCCTGCCAAGACCTTTGACCAGCTATTTGAGGGTACAAAGAATATTAATTTTGAGGATTTCATCGGTGAAAAGGATGCCTTTCCCGTTACCGGTTGGGCACTCAATTCTCAGCTTATGAGCATTCCCGACTGTCAAAAGATAATAAAAAAAGCTGCGGTGGAACGTCTTAAAAGAAGTTATCGTACCGATTGGTTTGAGGAAACGGGTTCAATACATCAGATTCGTTTTTCCATTATGAAGGACAAAGTATCGATTATGCTTGATACAAGTGGTGCGGGTCTCCACAAACGCGGTTACAGAAAAAACTCTAACGATGCTCCCATAAAAGAGACCCTTGCAGCAGCAATAGCTAAGCTTTCGCGGTTATATGACGATTCTGTAGTATACGATCCCTTCTGCGGCAGCGGCACACTTCTCATCGAGGCGGCGCTTCTTGCCAGAAATATCGCACCCGGAATACTCAGAAAATTTTCCTGCGAGAACTGGGATTGTATTCCGCAAAATATCTTCCGTGAGGAACGAATGAGAGCTTTATCTGCCATAAATCGAGATATTCCCTTCAGGTGCATAGGCTCCGACATTGACAAAAACGCAATAGAGCTTACCTTTGCAAATGCAAAAAAGGCGGGTGTGGGCGACTGCATTGTAGCACACGAGGCAGACATTTCGGATTTTAAAATAAGCACCCAAAGAGGCATTGTACTCACCAATCCCCCTTACGGAGAACGGCTGCTTGACAAAACCGAATCCGAAAGAATATATAGGATTATGGGTAAGGTTTTTGAGAAGGAATACGGAAAAAGGTATTTTATAATATCTCCCGACGAGCGTTTTGAGGACTTTTTCGGAAGGAACGCAGATAAAAAGAGAAAGCTTTACAACGGAATGATAAAATGTAATTTATTTATGTATTATAAATAGAGGTATAAAATGAGGTATGTGTTTATAATCAACCCCGTATCGGGCAAGGGAGCGGCTCAAAAAAAGATTTTACCTAAAATTGAAGAGTATTTTAAGGACAAGGATCTTGACTACACGGTTTATGTTACCTCCTTTCAGCGTGAGGGTGTTGCACTTGCAAGAAAGGAAGCAGAAAAGGGTGACAAGGTAAGGATATTTGCCTGCGGCGGTGACGGTACCACCTTTGATGTTCTTAACGGTATTGCAGGACACGACAATGCTGAGCTTTGTGTTATCCCGGGTGGCAGCGGTAACGATCTTTTAAAATATTTCGGTGATGCTTCGGCATTTACCGATATAGATGAGCTTATAAAGGCGGAAAGTTATCCCATTGATCTGATAAAGGTTGGCGATTGGTATGCCGTGAATGTCTGCTCTATGGGTCTTGATGCCGAAATATGTCTTGCTAAGGACAGGTATCTTAAATGGAAATTTGTTTCGGGCGAGATGGCATACAAGATAGCCTGTATACATTGCTTTTTAAACAAGACAAAAAACCATTTTAAAATAACCGCAGACGATGGCAGTGTAACTGAGGGTGATTTCCTTTTTGCAATAGGAGCAAACGGCTCATACTACGGAGGCGGTTTCCACGCTGCTCCCCCCGCAAACATATCCGACGGTATACTCGATTACATAACCATCAAAACCGTTTCAAAGTTTAGATTTATAAAGCTTTTGGGGGTTTACCGCAGAGGCGGTCACATTGGACTTGACATCTGCACTCATAAACGGGTTCGCAAAATGACGGTTGAGTGTAAAAAGGATGCTACCGTTAATATGGACGGTGAAATAATCACCGCAAGAAAGATTGATTTTGAAATTGTTCCCGGTGCATTGAAGTTTGTTGTTCCCAATGTTTATAAGGATAAAATGACCCCTTCAAAGCAGGAAGCTACGGTTTAATTTTAATAATTTTTGAATTTTTTGCCAAAAATATTGACTTTATTTCTCAGTGTGGTAAAATAAAATTAGCACTCAACGTAATAGAGTGCTAATTGTTTGGTATAAATTTAGGAGGTAATATATATGACAGTAAAACCACTTTCCGACAGAGTCGTTATTAAAATGACCGAAACGGAAGAAAAGACCGAAAGCGGTATTTTTCTTACTGCATCGGCAAAGGAAAAGCCCCAAATTGCCGAAGTAAAGGCGGTCGGCGAAGGAAAAATCACAGATGACGATGTTAAGATCCCGATGAATGTTAAGGTTGGAGATAAGGTAATTATCAGCAAATACTCGGGTACCGAAATTAAGATTGACGGTGAGGAGCTTATTATAGTTTCTCAAAATGATATTCTTGCAATAGTTGAGTAATTTTACGGAGGATCTATTATGGCAAAAGATATTAAGTTTTCTATAGATGCAAGAGCATCTTTACAGGCAGGTATTGATATTCTTGCCGACACAGTTAAGGTAACCCTCGGCCCTAAGGGCAGAAACGTAGTTTTAGAGAAAAAGTACGGCGCTCCCCTTATCACCAATGACGGTGTTACCATTGCAAAGGAGATCGAGCTTGACGATCCGTTTGAAAATATGGGTGCACAGCTTGTAAAAGAGGTCGCTACCAAGACAAACGATGTTGCAGGCGACGGAACCACCACTGCTACCCTTTTAGCTCAGTCACTCATTCGCGAGGGCATGAAAAACGTTGCCGCCGGTGCAAACCCCATGATACTCAGAAAAGGTATTCAAAAGGCTACCGAAGCTGCGGTTGAATCCATCGTTGCAAGAAGCGAGAAGATCAAGAATTCAAGCGATATAGCAAAGGTCGCCACCATATCAAGTGCAGACGAAAAGGTCGGTCAGCTTATTGCTGAGGCTATGGAAAAGGTTTCCGCCGACGGAGTTATAACCATTGAGGAATCAAAGACTGCAGAAACCTACAGCGAAGTTGTTGAAGGTATGCAGTTCGACAGAGGATATATTTCTCCTTATATGGTAACCGATACCGATAAGATGGTCGCAGATCTTGACGAACCCGCCATTCTTATTACAGACAAGAAGATAACAAGTATTCAGGATATACTTCCCCTTTTGGAGCAGATAGTAAAGATAGGTAAAAAGCTTCTTATTATTGCAGAGGATGTTGAGGGTGAGGCTCTTACCACTATTATCCTTAACCGTATTCGCGGAACCTTCAACTGTGTTTGCGTAAAGGCTCCGGGATTTGGTGACAGAAGAAAGGAAATGCTTCAGGATATCGCGGTCCTTACCGGCGGTACCGTTATTACATCCGACATCGGCCTTGAGCTTAAGGATGCTACTCTTGATATGCTCGGTATGGCACATCAGGTCACCGTTACCAAGGAAAACACGACCATAGTTGACGGTGCAGGTAATAGCGACGACATCAAGGCAAGGGTTGCACAGATAAGATCCGCCATTGAGGTAACCACCTCCGACTTTGACAGAGAAAAGCTTCAGGAAAGACTTGCAAAGCTTGCAGGCGGTGTAGCCGTTATCAAGGTTGGTGCTGCTACCGAAATTGAGATGAAGGAAAAGAAGCTTCGACTTGAGGATGCTCTTTCAGCAACCAAGGCAGCCGTAGAGGAAGGTATTGTTGCCGGCGGCGGTACAGCACTTATAGATGCAATTCCCGCTGTAAAGGCCTTACTTGACACCACCGAAGGTGATGAAAAGACGGGTGTTTCAATAGTTCTCCGTACCCTTGAAGAGCCCGTAAGACAGATTGCAGCAAACGCAGGTCTTGAGGGCAGCGTTATTGTTGACAAGATCAAGAGCGAAGGCAAGGCTGGTTTTGGCTTTGATGCATATAATGAGGTTTACTGCAACATGATCGAAGCAGGAATTATTGATCCTGCAAAGGTCACCCGTTCAGCACTTCAAAATGCTGCTTCGGTTGCCGCTATGGTTCTTACAACCGAGGGTCTCGTTGCAGAACGCAAGGAGGATGCCGCAGCTCAGGCTGCCGCCGCAGCCGCTGCAGCCGCACAGGGCGGTATGTATTAATTCAGTTAAAAAAATTACCGACAACGGTTGTTTGTCGGTAATTTTTATTTTTTCGGTTTACTTTAATCCTTTCATATGGTATAATCAACCTAATTTAATGAGGTGATAATATGATTTTAACTAAAAAAATTTCTGCATTATTTTTGGCAATAATTATTTGTGTAATGTCGGTATTTACGGTTAGCGCCGCTAATCGTAAGGATTCTATTTCAAACTACGCAAAAAAAGGCAGCCTTACCTACAAAGAGGAGTTGCTTTGCGGGTTTGATGACAGTTCCCTGCTTTCACAAATGGCAGACTCATACACCTTTGACTCAAAGGATAAAAAAGAGGGTCAAGCTAGTTATGCCGCATCTTTTTCGGGTACAGACAGAAAGAATGTTTTTTCCATTATTAATTTCGGTAAAACGATCAATATGAAAAAGGCCGAAAACAGTCTTGTCACCCTTAAGCTGTGGGTATATATTTCGGATGCCTCTCAAGTAAAGGCCGACCACGAGGATCTTTATAATGAGGATTATTCAAAAACCTCCACAATGTTTTTTAGAATAACCAGCCATGGCACTCAACACAACAGTCTTAGCTTGAATCCCACCGTTTGGGAAAGCGGCTGGCAGGAGATCGAGCTGGATGTTTCATTAAACTACGGCAAGACCGACGGATTTAACGCCGAGTATGTTACCGGTATTTATATGTTTATATACGGTAAGGGTCCTGTTACCATCAAGCTTGATGACCTTAGAGTATGTTATTACTCCAACACCGGATACAAGGCAGATACTTCGGACATAATAGAAGGTGCAAGGATCGTTTCAACCTGTGACTATGACGCTCTTGACGGTGTTTTGGTAAACGAGTGGTTTGATTCCAAGTTTTCAGAGGATGTAAAGCATTCAGGTAGCTCTTCTGTCCACAGCTTTGCCGACGGAAGTGATGACCAGAGACTGTATTTCAGTAATAACAGCATCCCTCTTGACCGAAATAAAGATTATCTGTGTTTCTGGATGTATATTGATGATTTTTCAAACCTTGGTAATTTGTTTATAGAGGCAAATGAAAACCAAGACATCCACGAGTATGAAATTACAAACTTTATTGCACAGATGCCTGTTTTCGCTAAAACTTCACAGCTTTCCGGAAACTGGTTTATGATGCAAATACCCATAAAGAGTATGAAGGAGCGTTTAGGCCAAGGATACTCTAACACCATAACACTCAGGGCCTTAAGAATGGCAATAACTCCAAGAAAAGGCAAAGAGGTCAATGTTTATGTAGACTCTGTTTTTATTGCCACACAAGAACAGGTATTTGCCTACAATAACGCCCAAAACAACGAGGAGGCTTCTTCCTCTACAACACAGCTTAAGCCGTCATCATCGGCCGTCAGCAGTTCAAACGTATCATCCGAGGCAACAGAAAACAGCAATACCATATTATACATAGCCATTATCGGCGGTGCAGTTTTAGTATTAGCAATATTTGCTGTTGTAGCAATAGTAGTAATTAAAAAGTCAAAAAAACGAGGTTGATCATGAAAAAAAGTGCCTTTTACACAATTCCTATTTTTAGTCTTTTGTACTATGTTTTACTTTTGATACTTTATAGTGGCTCTCTTTATATAGTTGTAGATAATCACATACAAGAGATTCCTACCGATTGGTTTGTTTTATCCTTTAATGTATTGCATATAGTTTTATCATTTTTACTTATTGCATTTATTAAAAACAAAAAAGTATGCCATTTAATACTTGCTGCCGCTTCTTTAGGTGTAGAAATTTTCGGTGCTGTCAGATTTATCCCGTATATCAACACCTTTATGGAGAATCAAAACTATTCTCTCCCTATGTATGCTGCCATTTTTGTTGTTTGCTTTGGCTTTTTAACCATTGCACATACCGTTACCGCTTTAAAGGGCAAAAAGAAGGATATCATTTTAAATGAAGAGGCCTAATAAAGCATTATCACCCTTTTGGATATCCGTCCGCACATTTCCTTGGTGCAGTATCAAGATATTTGATACTGTTGATTCAACTAACAATTGGCTAAAGACAAACGGTCAAAAGCACGGACAGGTTGTAATTTCCAGAAGTCAGACCGGTGGAAAAGGCACTAAAGGCAGAAGCTTCTTTTCCCCTGACGGCACAGGTCTTTATTTTAGTATTTTGTTTAAGGAAGGTCTCAAAAAAAGACATCTCGATTTTTTAACCTGTGCGGCGGCAGTTGCTGTAGCAGAAGCCATTGAGATAATCTGCGGCGTAGATGCAAAAATAAAATGGGTAAACGATATTTACGTTGACGGCAAAAAAGCCGGGGGTATTTTAACCGAAAGCCAGCTTTCTCCCGACGGAAAAATCGAATACTGTATTGTTGGAATAGGTATCAATCTGTTTTATCCGCAAAACAGTTTTGGTGAGCTTGAAGATATTGCGGGAAGTGTATTAAAAAAGGGCCGAGGTTTTTTGTTTAACTCACTTACCGCAGAAATAATAAACCGTCTTCGATTATATTTTGACGATATTGAAAACCCGTATATACTTGAAATATATCGACAAAAGAGTTGTATACTTAACCGTCCGATACTTGTAACAACCTCTGCAGACGAATATGTAGCTTTTGCAAAGGACATAGATTTCGACGGTCGATTGGTAATAACCGATGCAAACGGTTGTGAGCAATCCCTTTACAGTGCAGACATATCGGTAAAACTAAAAAACGATGAAGCCTAAGCTTCATCGTTTTTCTTTTTATCATTTTTATCATAAAAGACGAGATTGGTATTATAAGAATGATGTTTTCTATGCTTTGTCTTTTTCTTTGTGCTGTCACCGAGTTCCCTGCCCCGCAGTATACTCAAAACGATCAATACCACCGTTACTACTACCGTAATTATAAGCAAAAGCACAAATACTTTATCGACCGATTTATATATTAAAGAGTCAAGCAAGGTCTTTAATGGTGAATCCATAAGTATGAGCTTTGAAGGCATATCAAACATTTTAAGGCACCATACAGGTACAAATGTAAATATGGTAGCAACCGACAATATACCTACCGACGATCTCGCCCACTCAATATAGGAGGTACGTTTAAGATAAACATACAATGCAAACAACGCAAGGGTAAATACAATTATTACCCAAAAAGCATTTGTAAAGCTTCTTACAACACCTGCAAATCTCGATTTAAAGATGTTTGTAATGATGGTAAGGTTTGACATTGAATTAATATTATTTTCAACCCTACCGGCAAAAACGCGGGCAATTTCACGGTCTTCCTGCTCATTAATATCACCCATTGCGGTATAATGCTCATTTATTACCTTATAGAAATCGTCATCGGGATAATAAACCTCCGGAAGTTCTGCCTTTCCGTCAAAGAAAAGATACAATCCTTCAATATACTCAAATGAAAGCTTTTTTATCTTTTCATCATCAATGCAATTAACCATACTGTCGGTATCTATTCCATAAAATACCGCCTCTTCCTTAACATCCTGTACGGCATACAGTTTTACGTCATTAAGATATTTATCATCTATTATATTATTCAGATAAAACTCCTTGTTTAACAAGCAAAAATGCAAAATACCGCTGATTACGGCAGTAATGCAAGAAATTACAAGCACAATACCGACAACGACCGTAGATACTTTTTTAATTGATTCTTTTTTAATTTGCATAATCCTTGAACACCTTTCCTTCAAGTTTTGTGCAAATGAGTGCTATTCTCTGTTTTCTATTACGGGACTCTCTAGGATAACAGGTATATAAAATAACCGTTTCCTCCTCGTAATCATTATAGAAAAATTCATCCGCCTGACCTGGTCTGAAAATACGGACCTCAGTTACTTCGTATTTATAGGTACCGTAAACGGTATCCATAGTCACAATTGCACCAACCTGGGTATCCTGCAGTTCCTTAAAGTGCATTGTAACGTGAGCAGAAATAATTGTTACGCCATTTTGACCGCAAAAGTCGGAACCGTCCCACTTACCGGCTCCCTTCATTAAAAGAGAATTGTTATCACCATAGTAACATGGTATATCCTTCTTTTTCCATCCTTCGACATTTATAAGCGACCAAACCTTTTGGTACTTTAAATACGGGAATTTTTCGTCGATGACATCCAACTTTTCAAAGCGGTCATTGCTCTCCTCATTTTGTTGCTTTACCTCGTTTTTAACGGTTGTGAAAAATATGGAACTTCTTGTAAGTGCATCCAAACCCACTGTAGTCAAGCAAAAAATTGATACAGCAATAAGCATATATGGCAAAAGCAAAAAAAGCCCTCTGAAAAGAGAGCTTTTAAATATTCTGCTGTCGAATGACAATTTTTTCATTAGTTACCCTTCTTATTAAGCTTCTTGCATACGAAAAGGGTTGCAGCGGAAAGAACGAGTGCAGAACCTGCGACGATGAGAAGAATCATCTGGGTTGAAAGATCAGGCTCATCGGTCTTTTTAACAACGTCACCGTCTAATGTAGCAACAAGTTCCTGACCGTCATTTGCATAAACATAAACAACTTCGTCTGACTTATGAAGTGCTACATCTGAATTCTTAACCTCTACCTTGTATGTGAGCTCAAGAATCTCGCAGCAGTAAGCAAAGCAGTCGATCATAGCCTTTCTTTCAGCCTCGGTATAAAGGTGAAGTGAATGACCCTTATCAGTGGGGACCTTTGCCTTTGTTGCCTTAAGCTGTGCAACAATGAGGTCTGCCTGATCCTGTTGAATGTCAATTCTTTCAAGAGCTGCCTCAAAGGAAGCAAGATAAAGGTATTCATAAGCTGAAGGGATGCACTCTTTAGCAGCAGCTACTATATCATCTGCAGGAGCTGCTACTGCAGATACGGTGCTAAAAAGACCAATAACTGCAACTATCATTAATACGATTGCCTTTTTAAATAAATTTTTCAAAACGGATTCCTCCTAAGCAAAATTGCATAAATTCTCATTTAGGTCTTTATTATAATATATATCATCAAATTTGTCAACCTAATACCGTTAAATTTATAGTTAAATTATGTTTTATATAATAATAAAACAAGGCACCGCTTTTGCAGTGCCTTGGATTTTAATTATTGTAATCAGACAAGCTCGATGATTGCCATTTCTGCTGCATCGCCTCTACGGGGTCCGATCTTATAGATACGGGTGTAACCGCCGTTAACGTTTGCATATTTAGGTCCAATCTCATCGAAGAGCTTCTTGACTACGCTCTCCTTTGTGATAAAAGCCATTGCGTGTCTTTTATTTGCAAGAGAGCTTTCTTTGCCGAGAGTAATGTACTTTTCAGCCATTGACTGAACTTCCTTTGCTCTGGTTACGGTAGTCTCTATCTTACCGTTTTCCAAAAGGAAAGTTACCATTGCTCGAAGCATGGCTGTTCTGCTGTCAGCCTTTCTGCCGAGTTTTCTTGTTCTGGGCATTGAAATTCACTCCTTCTATTAAAATTGAAGCTTATTCGTCGTCATCGCTTTTCAAAGCAAGACCCATTGATGAAAGCTTATTGATAACCTCTTCAAGTGACTTACGTCCGAGGTTTCTGACCTTCATCATATCAGCTTCGGTCTTTTGTGTAAGATGTCCAACTGTATGAATACCTGCACGCTTGAGACAGTTGAATGAACGTACCGAAAGATCAAGATCCTCGATGATCTTTTCGAGATTCTTTTCTTTGCTGGTGTTCTCTTTCTCAACCATTGTGCTGCCGATCTCTTCATCTGAAAGACCAACAAACAGATTAAGGTGGTCGATGAGTACCTGAGCACTCTGTGCAACTGCTTCTTTTGCAGATACTGTGCCGTTTGTCCAGACCTCAAGAACAAGCTTGTCAAAGTCTGTTACCTGTCCGACACGGGTATTTTCTACTGTGTAGTTTACCTTCATAACAGGTGTATAGATTGAATCGACGGGAATTACACCGAGAGTATTGATGTTTGCACGATTCTGCTCTGCGGGAATATATCCTCTGCCCTTATCGATATTGAGCTCCATTATAAGTCTGCCGTTATCGGCGAGAGTTGCAATGTGCATATCGGGGTTAAGGATCTCAACCTCGCTGTCGCATTTGATGCAATCAGCAGTGACCTCACAGGGTCCCTGAACATCAACATAAACGACCTTGGGTCCTTCACCGTTGATTTTACAAATAAGGCCTTTGATATTGAGAATGATCTCTGTCAGATCTTCCTTGACGCCTTCAATAGTTGAAAACTCATGAACAACGCCATCAATCTTGACTGAGTTTACTGCAACACCCTCAAGTGATGAAAGTAAAATTCTGCGAAGAGAATTACCGACTGTTGTGCCGTATCCTCTTTCAAGCGGCTCCATAACGAACTTGCCGTATGTGCCGTCTGACATAAGATCCATTATCTCTATTCTGGGTTTTTCAATTTTTATCATCCAAAAACCTCCTATTTACGCAGCGTTTGAATGATACGCTGCTATACTGATTCCTATAATAGCTTTAATTACAGGATTACTTCGAGTACAACTCGACGATGAGATGCTCTTCAACGGGAACATCAATGTCCTCACGATTGGGAAGGTTAATTACCTTACCTTCACAAACATCCCTGTTAAGATCAAGCCATGCAGGAACCGGACGTCCACTGTTCATCTCGACCTTTGCCTTGATGCTCTCAAGACCACGGCTCTTCTCGCAGATAGCGATAACATCGCCAGCTTTTACAAGATAAGAGGGAATGTTTACTCTCTTGCCGTTTACGGTAACGTGACCGTGAAGTACGAGCTGTCTGGATTCGGCTCTTGATGATGCCCAGCCAAGACGATATGCAATATTGTCAAGGCGGCTCTCGAGAATTCTGAGAAGGTTTTCACCGGTGATGCCGGTCTTACGCTCAGCCATCTCGAAATAATGATGGAACTGTTTCTCCTGAACACCGTAGAAACGTCTTACGGTCTGCTTTGCGCGAAGCTGAAGACCGTATCCGGAGGCCTTTTTACGGCTCTGTCCGTGCTGTCCCGGTGCGTAGGCTCTGCGGCCTATTGAGCATTTATCTGAGTAGCAGCGTTCACCTTTGAGGAAGAGCTTCTTGCCTTCTCTGCGGCAAAGCTTACATACTGCTCCGGTATATCTTGCCATAAAATTTACACCTCCAAATTATACACGTCTTCTTTTCGGCGGACGGCAACCGTTGTGGGGGATGGGAGTTACGTCTCTGATGAGAGTTACATCGAGACCTGCTGTCTGCAATGCTCTGATTGCAGCTTCACGTCCTGATCCCGGACCTTTAACATAAACCTCAACTGTCTTCATGCCGTGATCAACAGCGATCTTTGCAGCGGTTTCTGCTGCAGTCTGTGCTGCGAACGGAGTGGACTTCTTGGAACCCTTGAAGCCCATCTCACCTGCACTTGCCCAAGAAACTGCATTTCCCTGGGTGTCGGTGATGGTGACAATTGTGTTATTAAAGGTAGACTGGATATGGGCAGCGCCTGCTTCGATATTCTTTTTATCGCGGCGTCTGCGGGTGGTTGTTGCTTTTGTACCCTTTGTAGCCATATTATATAGTCCTCCTGATTACTTCTTCTTGTTTGCAATCGTCTTCTTCGGACCCTTACGGGTACGTGCATTTGTCTTAGAGCGCTGTCCTCTTACAGGAAGGCCCTTTCTGTGACGAACGCCACGATAGCAACCGATTTCAATAAGTCTCTTAATATCAAATGCTACGTCTCTTCTGAGATCACCTTCTACGTTAAGGTTATGCTCGATGTATTCACGAAGCTTTGATACATCCTCTTCGGTAAGATCCTTGACTCTTGTGTCAGGATTTACACCAGTTGCAGCGAGGATGTCGTTAGCGGTCTTACGACCGATGCCGTAGATATAAGTTAATCCGATCTCTACGCGCTTTTCACGCGGAAGATCAACACCACTGATACGTGCCATTAGTTTTTACACCTCCATTGGTTAGCGGCAAGCTATTAACCCTGACGCTGTTTGTGCTTCGGGTTTTCGCATATTACCATTACACGACCCTTGCGTTTGATTATCTTGCACTTTTCGCAAATTTTCTTTACAGAAGGTCTGACTTTCATTTAGTTTTCCTCCTTTGGAATCAGCCTTTCGGCTATTTTGAACGCCATGTTATGCGGCCCTTGGTCAAGTCGTATGGCGACATCTCGACTGTGACCTTATCACCGGGAAGAATTCGAATGAAATTCATACGAAGTTTTCCGGAAATGTGGGCAAGAATTTGGTGGCCGTTTTGAAGTTCGACCTTGAACACTGCGTTGGGAAGTGCGTCTACTACAACGCCTTCAACCTCAATCATGTCCTGCTTTGACATAAATACCCTCCTAAACTAACGTTCCTCAAAAGCTTTAAGTGCCTTTCGGATATCGCTGTTTGTTGCCATTTGTTTTTCATCAAGAAATGAGTTTGTAGTTCTTAAATGCTTCAAATTCTTTTTCTTGAGTCTTTCCAAGGGACGGTCTGCACCGTTTGTAACAAGTATCTCAAACTCATCTTCAGCGATGACCAAAAGAGACCCCTTGTCTTTTCCCTTTAACGAAATAACTATTCGTCCTTTAAGCTCTCCCATATTTATCACCTCAAGGTTCGGTCAAAACAACCGGTCCGTCATTTGTGATTGCTATGGTGTGTTCAAAGTGTGCTGACATACTTTTATCAACGGTTACTACCGTCCAATCATCATCAAGCACCTTTACACGAAAGTCACCCATATTAACCATGGGTTCAATGGCAATGGTCATTCCTGCCATAAGCCTGACACCGCGTGCTGCCGAACCGAAGTTCGGTACCTCGGGCGATTCATGAAGTTCGGTTCCGACTCCGTGACCAACAAAGTCACGAACTACCGAAAATCCGTTCTCCTCTACACAAGTTTGTACTGCATGGGATATATCGCCGACTCTGTTGCCGGTAAGTGCCTGTGAAATACCTTTAAAAAGGCTTTCCGTGGTCACATCTATCAGCCGCTGCACGTTAGGATCAACCTGACCTACCGTGAAGGTGGCAGCAGTATCGCCGTGATACCCCTCATAGAAGGCTCCGAGATCAATACTGACGATGTCGCCCGGTTTAAGAATGCAGTTTTTACTTGGTATGCCGTGGATGACCTGCTCGTTTACCGATATACAGGCCGTTGCCGGAAATCCGTAAAGTCCTTTAAAGCTTGGTTTTGCACCGCAGCTTCTGATGAACCTTTCGGCAATAGCGTTTATTTCAGCGGTAGAAATACCTGCCTCACACGCTTTACCGGCTAATTGTAATGCTCTTCCCGCAATTTTGCCAGCTTCTCGCATCTTTGCAAGTTCACGGGAAGTTTTCAGTACAATCATTTTATATACCCAGAGCGTCAAGGGTTCTCTGTGTTACAACGGGGATATCTGATCCGCTCCCGTTGGTACTGAGAAGTTTACCCTGTGCTTTGTAGTAATCGATCAAAGGCTCGGTCTGTGCATGATATGCATCAAGACGGTCTTTTACGGTTTCTGCTGAGTCATCAGCTCTATGAATGAGCTCTGCTCCGCATGCATCGCAAATGCCTTCAACCTTGGGACGACGATTGATAAGATGGAAAGGAATGCCGCACTTGGGGCAGACTCTACGATTGGTGAGTCTTTCCATAATCTCTTCGTCTGTAACCTCAATATTGACAACCTTATCAATATTGACACCCATTTTATCAAGAGCTTCAGCCTGAGGAATGGTTCTGGGGAAGCCATCAAAGATGAATCCGTTTTTGCAGTCATCAGCCTTGATTCTTTCCTCAACGATTGCTACTACTGTTGCATCGTCAAGAAGCTTTCCTGCCTCAACAATTGCCTTAGCCTTTTTACCTACCTCTGTTTCATTGCGGATTGCTTCGCGAATGATATTACCGGTAGAAATAATGGGAACATTAAGTCTTTTTGAGATAATCTCGCCCTGGCTGCCCTTACCGGCGCCGGGAGCACCTAAAAGTATAAGTTTCATAGTTTACTCCTTACTCTATATCACGGGCGGGGGTTATCCCCTGCCCGAAATATTAAAGTTTAGTCAAGGAATCCCTTGTAGTGACGCATCATCATCTGTGACTCGAGCTGCTTTACTGTATCAAGTGCAACACCTACGAGAATGAGGAGTGATGTACCACCGATGGACATTCCGATGCTTCCGATGGAGCCCATTACGATAGGAACGATAGCGATAACACCAAGGAACAAAGCACCGATCAAAGTGATGCGGCGGATAATGTTTTTGATGTAATCAACTGTCGGCTTACCGGGACGAATGCCGGGGACTGCGCCGGAGTTCTTACGAAGATTGTTTGCCATATCAACGGGGTTGTACTGAATACTTACATAGAAGTATGCAAATGCAACGATCAATCCAAGATAAAGTAATCCGTAGATTGAGGTGTTATAGTTGAAGAGGCTGAGGAACTTATACGTTCTGGATGTTGTATCAGTCATGAAAGTGGTGATTGTTGAGGGAATTGAAAGAATTGATGAAGCAAAGATGATAGGCATAACACCTGACATATTTACCTGAACGGGCATATAGGTATTGCTACCGCCGTACATCTTTCTACCGACAACACGCTTTGCATACTGAACGGGGATTCTTCTCTCTGCAGCGGTCATATAAACTACGAACCAGATCATTGCAAGGAAAAGAACGATTATAAGAGGAACGATGAAATAGTACTTACCATCGGTCGAACCTGCCTTAAGCATTGCCCAAAGAGCAGCTACTGCCTGGGGAGCACGAGAGATGATACCGACAAAGAGGAGTATTGAAATACCGTTTCCGATACCCTTTTCGTCTATTCTTTCACCGAGCCACATTACGATTGCTGAACCTGCGGTAAGACAAGCGATGATAACGATTGCCTTGAACCAAAGTTCAAATCTGCCGTAATTTGCTTCTGACCAACCAATGAGGTTGGTGTTCTTGAGATAAAGGAAGAATGCGATACCCTGAATACATCCAAGGATAACGGTGCAAAATCTTGTATATTTTGCAATCTTTTTTCTTCCCTCTTCACCCTCTTTTGAGAGTCTCTCAAGATAGGGGATTGCAACTGCTAAGAGCTGCATAATAATTGATGCGTTGATGTAAGGTGTAACGCTCATTGCAAAGAGTGCACCATATTCGAGTGCGCCACCCGTGAGTACACTAAGATAGTTGAAGATATTTCCCTGGCTTGTGATATCACCGAAGCTCTGTGCGAGACCGTCAACATCAATGAAAGGAACAGGGATATATGATCCTACTCTGAAAACTGCAATGATGAGGAATGTGTAGAGAACCTTTTTACGGATGTCTGCTACTCTCCATGCATTTTTAAGTGTATCAAGTATTTGCATCTTACATCACCTCGGCAGTTCCGCCAACAGCTTCGATCTTAGTCTTTGCAGACTCGGTATAAGCTGCGGCTTTTACAGTGAGTTTCTTAGTTAATTCACCATTGCCAAGGATCTTGATTCCGTCTAAGGTCTTTTTGATTATGCCCTTTGCCTTGAGTGCTGCTGCATCTACTGTTGCACCATCCTCAAAAACCTCGAGTGCTGAAACATTTACGGTTGCATACTGAACTGCAAAAATGTTGTTGAAGCCTCTTTTGGGCAATCTTCTCTGGAGGGGCATCTGGCCGCCTTCAAATCCCGGACGCATGCCGTGACCTGCTCTTGCCTTCTGACCCTTGTGACCCATACCTGCGGTTTTGCCCTGACCTGATGCAGGACCTCTACCGACTCTCTTTCTTGCCTTGGTAGCACCGGGAGTCGCTGTAAGTTCATGTAACTTCATTTACTGCACCTCCTTAGGCATTAACTTCTACGAGATGTCCGATTACAACAAGCTTACCCTTTGTGGTGGCGTTATCCGGCTGAACGGTCTTGTCACCAATCTTCTTAAGTCCAAGGGACTCAGCTGTTGCAATCTGCTTTTTGTTTGAACCAATAAGACTCTTTTTGAGTGTTATTGTAAGGGTTGCAGCCGCTGCTGCTTTTTTTGTAGCCATTAAACTGCACCTCTTATCCTAAAATTTCTTTAACAGTCTTACCACGCTGTGCTGCAACTGTTGCTGCGTCACGAAGCTGTGAAAGTCCTGCCATTGTAGCTCTTACAACATTGCAGGGGTTGTTTGAACGAAGAGCCTTTGTACGAATGTCCTTAATTCCTGCAATCTCAACGACTGCACGGACGGGACCGCCTGCGATAACTCCGGTACCGGGTGCGGCGGGCTTAAGAAGGACTCTGCCTGCTCCAAACTCACCGATGATCTCGTGAGGAATGGTTGAACCTCTGAGAGGAACCTTTACAAGGTTTTTCTTTGCATCGTCAATGCCCTTGCGGATTGCATCAGGAACTTCGCCTGCTTTACCGATACCAAAACCGACTGTTCCCTTGCCGTCACCGACAACAACGAGTGCTGCGAACTTATAGATACGTCCGCCCTTGACTGTCTTTGAAACTCTGTTTATAGTAATAACTCTTTCGGTAAATTCATCCTGCTGAGCATTTCTGTTATATTCTCTAGCCAAAGTCTATTCCTCCTTCATCAGAATTTGAGGCCGCCCTCACGGGCACCTTCTGCAAGCTCTGCTACTCTGCCGTGATAAACATAACCGCCACGGTCGAATACGACCTCGGTGATGCCCTTCTCGACAGCACGCTTTGCTAAAATCTCACCGATCTTCTTGGCTGCTTCCTTATTGCCGCCGTACTCGGTGAAGTCCTTCTCGTATGTGGAAGCACTGCAAAGGGTTACGCCCTTAACATCATCGATGATCTGAGCCTCGATGTTGCTGAGTGAACGATAGACAGAAAGTCTGGGACGCTCTGCTGTGCCGCTGATCTTGCCACGGACTCTGGCATGGCGCTTAATACGAGCTTTATTGCTATCAATTCTTGAAACCATAACTTTTTCCTCCTATTATTACGCCTTACCGGTCTTACCTTCTTTGCGGCGGATAACCTCGTCTGAGTACTTGATACCTTTGCCCTTATAGGGTTCGGGACGTCTGTAGTCGCGGATCTCTGCTGCAATCTGTCCGACCTGCTGCTTGTCTGTGCCTTTGATTATGATCTTGTTGGGATCGGGAACTTCGATGGTGATACCTGCGGGCTCAGCAACAAATACCTGATGTGAGA
>JAFUPP010000054.1 GCA_017481115.1 Clostridia bacterium
CGCACAATGCCAACGGCGGCATTTATAATATCTTCTTTGGTCACTTTAACTTTAGGCGGCATAGCGCACCTCCATCATATAGTTAGCGGTATATATCGCTTGTTATTTTATCATCATCCATACTGAATGTCAATGGGTTTTGCAAAAATAAGGCTCTAACCAGTTAAGGTTAAAGCCTTATAATAAAATACTTTTTATTTACGACACCACTTTGTCGTAACGCTCAAAGGTCATTTACTGGTCTATTTGTCGTAAATCTGTCGTAAACCGCATTTTTAGGTGATGATTCGGATTAACAAAAAGCCGCAAACGCTGTCAAATAAGAGGTTGCGGCATATTTTTACTCTGCGAGAGGTTTCATTGTGGGGAAGAGGATGACTTCGCGGATGGTGTCGGTGTTGGTGAGGAGCATTACTGTTCTGTCAACTCCTATTCCCATTCCTCCTGTGGGAGGCATACCGTACTCAAGTGCTGTAAGGAAGTCCTCGTCCAGCATCTCTGCCTCATCATCGCCTCTGTCACGAAGCTCTAACTGCTTTTCAAAGCGCTTACGCTGATCAATAGGATCGTTAAGCTCTGAATATGCATTTGCAAGTTCGCTATGGCAGACAAAAAGCTCAAAACGCTCGGTAAGTCTGGGGTCTGCGGGACTTGCTTTTGTAAGAGGAGAGACCTCAACGGGATACATTGTAATAAATGTGGGCTGAATAAGCTTTTCTTCTACCCTCTGGTCAAAGGTTGCGTAAAGTGCGTTACCCCATGTTCTGTCTGCAGTTTCACTGAGCTCAACACCGATAGCTTCAGCCGCCTTTACAGCCTCTTCGTTATCGGTGATTGCACCAAAGTCAACACCTGCATACTCCTTAACTGCATCGACCATAGTAAGTCTGCGCCAGCCGGGAGCAAGGGATATCTTTTCGCCCATCCACTCAACGTCGTATGTGCCGAGTATCTCCTTTGCGGCACCCGAAATGATACCCTCTGCAATATCCATCATATCGTGGAAATCAGCATAAGCCTGATAAAGCTCAATAGATGTAAACTCGGGGTTATGTTTGGGATCCATACCTTCGTTACGGAAGATTCTGCCTATTTCATATACCCTATCCATACCGCCGACGATGAGTCTTTTAAGGGGAAGCTCGGTAGCGATTCTCATATACATATCAAGATCAAGGGTATTGTGATGTGTAATGAAGGGACGAGCTGTAGCACCGCCTGCGATGGTGTTTAACACGGGGGTCTCGACCTCAATATAGCCCATATTATCAAGGTAGTTTCTCATAAACTTGATAAACTGTGCACGAATTACAAAGTTTCTCTTAACCTCGGGATTTACGATAAGGTCAACGTAACGCTGACGGAATCTTAAATCTGTATTTTTGAGACCGTGGAACTTTTCGGGAAGAGGAAGAAGGCTCTTTGAAAGAAGGACGATCTTTTGTGCGTGAATTGATGTTTCGCCCGTCTTGGTCTTAAACACAAAGCCCTCGATACCAATGATATCACCGATATCCCACTTTTTAAAGTCTGCATAGTCCTCCTCACCGACATCGTCGCGGCGAACATAGGACTGTATTCTGCCGGAAGTATCACGAAGATCGCAAAATGATGCTTTACCCATAATTCTGCGGCTCATCATTCTACCTGCAAGACGAACTGTTTTGCCTTCGTACTTCTCAAAGTCATTCTGAATATCGTCAGCATAGCTGTCAAAGTCATACTTTGTGATCTCAAAGGGATTCTTGCCTACCTCGATCAAAGCGGACAGTTTGTCTCTGCGAACCTGTAAGAGTTCGCTTAAATCCTGCTCCTCGGGAGCGTTATTTACATTCTGAATATTCTCGCTCATTTACTTCTTTTCCTCTGTAATAATCTTTACTATCTTAAACTGGAGCTTTCCTGCGGGGGCATCAACCTCAACCTTTGCACCCTGCTTTTTGCCGATAATTGCTCTGCCGATGGGGGATTCATCCGAAAGCTTGCCCTCATCGGGATTTGCCTCACGGCTGCCGACCAGCATGACCTCCATATTCTCCTTGTACTCAATGTCCTGCAAAATGACCCTTGAGCCGATATGAACGGTGCCGACCTTTTTATCCTCATCCGATACGAGCTTTGCATTTTTGAGCATTACCTCGATCTCTGCAATTCTCGCTTCAAGCTTTGCCTGGTCGTTTTTGGCTTCATCGTATTCGCTGTTTTCCGAAAGGTCACCGAAGGACAATGCAACCTTGATCTTTTCACTTATCTCTTTACGTTTGACGGTAGTGAGAAATTCAAGTTCCTCCTCGTACTTTTTAAGACCTTCTTCTGTAAGAATAAACTGCTGCTGTGCCATATTCATCTATCTCCTAAATAAATTTGTGAATTCGTATTTACATATTATATATAATAATCCCGTTCAAGTCAAGAAAATACTTAAATGTGAGAAAAAAGGACATAACAACTTGGTATTTATGCGATTCACACAAGAGGTGTATTCCATATTTTGCTATTTTGTCAATATACATATATTGTAAAATAGTGTATAATAAAATAAACCAACATAAAGGAGGTTAAGGTAATGAATAAATTAATAGCTATAATATTGGCGGGAATGATGCTGGTTATATTAATTGGCTGCGGTGAGCAGGGAACAGGTTCATCTGATTTGTCTACTACGGTATCACAAACAGAGGAAGCAGAAAAAGTTCCCATGGCAACAAAATTTAACGCAAAATTGTTGGAGTGTAAGATAACTGTCGATGGCAACGTTTATTATTTTGACGGCGAAGAAAACCAACCTATAAATATGCAGATTAAATTGGATAAGCCGGAAGAATTAGAGGGAACAGAAAAAAACTTTGCATTAAACGGAACTGATCATGTATTACCCTTCTTTGGTATCAGCACATTAACTAATGGAGATAAAAGATTTGAATATCACAAAAGAGGTTTATCGGCAAACTATAATGAATCCGGTGAATTGATCGGTTTTTCAACAAGTGAGTATAGTTTTGAATATAAATATCCGGCTAAAACCAAAGAGCAACGTGAAGAGCTTGCAAGACAAGCGGTATCAGAGTTTTTGTCGTTTGATGCATCTGAGTTTGTTTATGATGAAACCTATATTGAAAGTTTTGACGAATACAACGGCATTTTGAAATATCTGGTAAACGGTAAACCAATAGACAAACACCTTAAAGTCTCTTTTGATAAGGATGGAAAATTAAGAGGTTGCACCATTATAGGCGCGTCTAATATGGACGGGTATGATAAGTATCCTGATTTCAACCGAGATGAAGCCTTAAAATTAGCAGAACAAAAGACAATTGAAAAGCTCAAAAGACAAAACAGAACCTCCGGTTACACCTTAGAAGACAGATATGAGAGTTATACTGTTATCGGCGGCAAATATTATTACACATTCCGGTTTATGTTTGATGATACGGCGAACAGCGGTCATATTCTTACTACATACGATTACGCAGATGTCTATATTGAACTAATAACCGAATAAACGCAGACGCCCGCAAGGAGAACTTGCGGGCGGTCATTGTTTTTAAATCGAAGGGATATTCTGTGTCACACTATTGACTTTTGGTAGGGGTATATTGTATAATTTATCCGAATAAAAAGCAGTATTACTGCACTACTTAATTTAGGAGATGAATGAAATGAAAAAAATTCTCTGCATCGGTTCGGTTACGACCGACGTTATCATCAAGCCGGTTGACAAGCTTCCCGAGCCCGGCACATTACAGTACATAGACTCCTCAAATATGTTTGTCGGCGGTTGTGCATCAAACGCATCCATCGACCTTGCAAAACTCGGCGTTCCCGTATCGCTGGTATGTAAGCTCGGCAAGGACCTTTTCGGCAACTTTGTTTACGAGACCGCAAGAGGCTACGGTGTTGACTGTGCAGGTGTTGTTTTTGATGACTCTGTTCAGACCACAACATCCATTGTTTGCGTAAGCTCCACAGGTGAAAGAAGCTTCCTTTACAACGGCGGCTCAACCTCTGCACTTACCGTTGATGAGATAAGCGATGAGGTTATTGATGACTGCGATATAGTATTTATTGCAGGTGCACTTTTAAACCACAAGCTCGACGGCGAGCCTGCCGCACAGCTTTTCAAAAAGGCTCAGGAAAAGGGCAAGTTCACCGTTATGGACACAGCCTTTGATCCCACCGGCAGATGGATGAGCGGAATTGAAGCTGCTCTTCCCTATCTTGATCTGTTTATGCCCAGCATTGAAGAGGCTCAGCAGATCGCCGGCAAGGAGGATTTCCCCGAGATCGCAAAGGTATTCTTTGACAGAGGCGTTAAGAACGTAATTATCAAGGCAGGTAAGAAGGGTGCATACATTCACGAGGCCGGAAAGGCTGAGGGCTACTTTGCTCCTACCTATCTTTCGGTAAAGCCCACCGATACAACCGGTGCAGGAGACAGCTTCTGTGCAGGTTTCCTTGCAGGTCTTGCTCAGGGCTTTGACTTTGACAAGAGTGCAAAGCTTGGCAACGCTGTAGGCACACACTGCGTTATGGAGATCGGTGCTTCAACAGGTATTAAGCCTCTTGCAGACATCTATAAGTTTATGGAAGAGCATACCGATGAGGTTCCTCTTGACTAATTAACCTGTATTGGCGAGTATTTTAACAAAGAGTGTGCGAAAATCCGCCTTTATAAAATAGGCTTGGATTTGTATTGCCACCCTAAGAAAGGAATTATATATAATGAAAAGATCAGAGATAAATAAGATCATTGAAGATGCAATTGAATTCCTCGGTGAACACAAATTCTTACTTCCTCCCTTTGCATATTTTACTCCTGATGAGTGGAAGGAAAAGAATCACGAGTATGACGAGATAAGAAAGAACTGCCTTGGTTGGGATATTACCGATTTTGGCAGCGGCGACTATAAAAAGTGCGGTCTTTTCCTCTTTACACTTCGTAACGGCAATATGCACGACGAGAACGATCAGAAGGTCTATGCAGAAAAGATCATGATCGTTGAGGAAAATCAGACAACCCCCTACCATTATCATTGGTATAAGCAGGAGGACATCATCAACCGTGGCGGCGGAAACCTTATGATCAAGGTCTACGGTGCAGACGAGAATGACGGTCTTTCAATGGAGGATGTTGAGATCCAGGTAGACGGAAGACACTACACCGTTCCCGCAGGAACAGTTGTTCGTCTTACCCCCGGTATGAGCCTTACAAACACCAAGAAGCTCTATCACTCCTTCTGGGGTGAAGAGGGTCACGGCAAGGTCCTCGTCGGTGAGGTCAGCCAGTGTAACGATGACTCAACAGACAACCGTTTCTATGAGCCTGTTGACCGTTCACCCTATCTTGGTGCAATTGCAGATGCAGACACATCCGATAAGGTTCGTTTCTACGATTCGGTCGGCCGCTTCCCCGCTATTGAAGAGGATGAGGCTCCCAAGTACTTACTCGGTACCGAATATCCCGCAGCAAAATAAGCATTTACAGCAAAGAACTATAGCAAAAGCTATAGTTCTTTTTTTTGTAATAAAAACCTCGACAAATTGGGATGTATGTGTTAAAATTTCGGTAAACGGAGTGATGAATATGAAAAAACTTTTAGCAGTTATTTTATCAATAGTTATGATGGTTTCCTTTTCGGTGGTTTTTGTCTCTGCCGAAAACGAGGAGATAGTTATTCTTTATGAAAACGACGTCCACTGTGCCGTCGACGCTTATGCAAAGCTTGCGGCTATGAAAAAAGAGCTTAAAACCGCTTCTAATTATGTTGGCGTTGTCTCCTGCGGTGACTATATTCAAGGTTCAAGCATAGGTGCTATTTCACAGGGCGGATATGTGGTAGAGCTTATGAATCTTGTGGGATATGATGCCGTAACGCTCGGCAACCACGAATTTGACTATCGCATTGAGCGTCTTAACGAGCTTATAGCTCTTATGAACACAAAGCCTGTTTGCAGCAACTTCAAAAGCACGGCTACAAACAAGACTGTTTTTGAGCCATACACCATCATCAGCTACGGAGATACCGATATTGCATACATCGGTGTTACCACTCCCGATACAATTACATCCTCCTCCCCTTCACAGTTTTTAAATGATAAGGAGGAATACATCTACTCATTTTGCGGTGACTCCCTTTATTCAACCGTGCAGCAAAGCATCAACGAGGCTCGTTCAAAGGGTGCGGATTATGTTATTGCTCTGACACATCTTGGCACCGAGAACGTTTACGAGCAGTGGAGCGCACAGACCCTCGTTAAAAACACCGACGGTCTTGATGCGGTGCTTGACGGACATTCACACAGCGTTGTTGAGCAGTTGAAGGTCAAGGACAAATCGGGTGATGAGGTAGTTATCTCCTCCACCGGAACCAAGTTTGCAAATATAGGTAAGCTTACCATAAAAAACGGACAACTTTCCACCGAGCTTATCAAGGTAGAAGAATATACAAAGACCGATGATACGGTATCAAACCGCATTAAAGAGATAAATGAGGAATTCAGTCAGCTCGGCGACCGAAAAATAGGCGTCTCAAAGGTTGAGCTTATTACACACGATGAAAAGGGCAACCGTCTTATAAGAAACACGCAGACAAACGCAGGTGATTTTTGTGCTGATGCCTTCCGTGTGGTAACGGGTGCTGATATCGGTATGGTAAACGGCGGCGGAATCCGTGAAAAGCTTGATAAGGGCGACATAACCTTTAACGATATATTAAACATCTTCCCCTACAACAACCGTGTTGTCGTAAAAAAGGTTACGGGTCAGCAGGTGGTTGATATGCTGGAACTTGGTCTTGTAAACTATCCCAACGAGGACGGCACCTTCCAGCACGTTTCGGGTCTCACCTTTGAAATAGACAAGGATTTAAAATCCACCGTAGAGCTTGATGATAAGCTTATGTTTGTCGGCGTTAAGGGTGAAAGACGTGTTAAAAACGTCAAGGTTCTTCAAAACGGAAAATATGAAGATATTGACCTTAAAAAGCAGTACACCCTCGCTTCGCACAACTATCTTCTTATAGATCTCGGCGGCGGTGCAACCATGTTCAAGGATTGCGAGGTAGTAAGCGACAACGGTATGCTTGATGTTGAGCTTTTAGAGGAATACATCACCGAGCATTTAAACGGTGAGATAGGCACCGAATATGCTTCTTCTCAGAATCGCATTAAGCTTTACACCGCACCCAAAGAGGAGCAAGAGAAGGTGGATACCGGCGACGATACCCCCGTTTTGCCCACCACAATTACATTTTTCTCTTCCCTTTATGCTTTGTGCATCTTATTTTACAAAAAGAAGGAAACAAAATAATTTTTCCCGCAAAGAGCATCTTTGCGGGATTTTTCATTGACACTTATCAGTTGGTTTGATAAAATGTTGTAAAATTATTGTTTATAAGCAGGTCGGATCATGAAAGCCATCTCTTCTAATGCAAAAAAAGCCATAATGATAGGTATTATGTGTTCTCTCTCCTACCTTTCGGTAAGCCTTGCACGTAATATTCTTTCTGCCGTTTCCCCGCATATACTTGAAAACGGTATCTATTCAGAGGAGCAGCTGGGAACACTGTCCTCGGTGTATTTTCTGACATATGCCATAGGCCAGCTCATTAACGGAATCTTGGGCAATAAAATCATACCTAAATATATGATATCCTTAGGTCTGTCGGTGGGCTCTGTATGCATATTTTCTTTTTATCTGTTTTCAGACGGCTTTGTTGTACCTGCGGTGGCATACGGAATTCTAGGATTTTGTCTGTCTATGATATTTGCACCTATGACAAGGCTTATTGCCGAAAATGTAGACCCCTCCCTTACGGCACGAACCACCGCAATGTATACCTTTGCGGCTCTTTTCGGTTCTCCTATCGCAGGTCTTATGGCGGTAGGCTTTTACTGGAACACCGCCTTTTTAGTCACCGGCGGTATTCTTCTGTTGATGGGTATAGTCTGCTTTATAACCTTTATATCCTTTGAAAAACGCGGTTACATCCGCTATCTTACTCAAACAAAGCAACAAAAGAAAAGGAGTAATATTTCTTTACTTCTTAAACGCTCGATAGTACGTTTTACGGTCATATCCTTTGTTACCGGCATCATACGATCCTCGGTAATATTCTGGCTTCCAACCTATCTTTCGCAGTACCTTGGATTTTCGCCAGACACAAGCTCGCTTCTTTTTACAGTAGGTACCCTTGTGGTATCCGCTTCGCCCTTTGTATCGGTGTTTTTGTATGAAAAAATAGGATCCCGTCTTTTACCGACGGTGCTTATTTCGCTTATAAGTTCCTCTGTCTGCTTTGCGGGGGTATTCTTTATAAAAACACCCGTATTAAACCTAATTCTCATATTACTTGCAATCCTCTCCTCCGGCAGCGCCGATTCAATTATGTGGAGCGTTTACTGTCCCTCACTTAAGGATACGGGAATGGTGTCGGGTGCTACGGGATACCTTGATTTTGTAAGCTATCTTGCGGCGGCTTTGTCCAGTACACTTTTTGCAAACCTTGTGGGATACATCGGATGGCGGGGACTGATACTTGTGTGGTTTGGTCTGATGGCCACCGGAATTCTGACATGTTTTAAAAAGCAAAAACAGCCTTGACGGCGAAACCTATGCTTCATTCACACTTAAAAACGGCATAGTACGTCATTATCTTAACTCATCGGGCGACAGATACTTTAAGGTGACCGATGAATTTGACCCTTACGCATATTAAATAACAATAAAAAACGCAGTACGTTTTTGCGTACTGCGTTTTTTTATTTCAGTATTATGCGGCAGGTGAAGGAGGTTTCATCCTGCGGGTTTTGGCCCTTTATGAAAATCTCCTTTTCTTGTCTGTGGGCAAAAATTTTTACCTCTTCTCCACGCTTTAGTTCGCGGTGAAAGTCTATCTGCATTTCATCTATAAGCTCGGTCGTATCAAGCTTTAATGCATCCATTATAAACTCGGCATACTTTGCGTTGTTTACGTGACCGTTAAGGTCGATGTCCGAATACTGCGGAGTAAGGGAATAAATATACTCCGTTTCACTGTTATCGTGCAGTTTTTTGTTTCTGCCGTCAAACACCTTCTCTCCGATATACTCCATATCGGCAGGATATATGTCGGACACGGGCAAAAGTCTGCGTTCCTCGGAATGCATAACCACCCAATCTGTACTGCCTATTACGGCGGTATCACCGTGACGGTCGGTTATCTTGTACTCCCTTTGAAAGCCTATCCTTGAGGGAGCAAGCGGCCAGGTGGTAACGGTGACGGGGGTATGGTATTCTATCTGCTTTAACATTTTGAATTTTGCCCTTACCACCACCCAAAGCTGTTTTTTCTCCAGCATTTTTACAAATCCGCAGGAAAGCTCCTCGGCATGCGCTCCTGCAACCTCCTGGAAAAGATCCAAAACGGCAGCAGGGGAAATGCTGTTATTACAGTTGAAATCTGATGTTCTTAAATTGAATGTGTTTGTATAGATGTTTTTCATATTTTTCATTTATTTTAACGGGTGCCTTTTGGCACCCGTTAATTATTCTTCGGTGGCGGGAGGGGTAGTCTCTGCCGACACTTCTCCCTCTTCCTCGACTATTCTGGGATCAACGTGCTCTGTAAGGGTGATGGTGGTAAGTCTGTCGCCGTCATTAAGACGCATTACCCTTACGCCCTTTGAGGGACGGTTAAAGTTGGATATATTGCCGGTGTGTACCCTTATTACGATACCGCCTGTGGATATCATAATAACGTCCTGATCGTCGGTGACGGTCATAACGGTGGCAACGTTACCGAACTTTTCAACGTGATAGTTGGTGATACCCTGACCGCCTCTGTTTTGTGTGCGGTAGTTATCTACATTACTCTTTCTGCCGTAACCCGTTTCGGTGACGGTAAGAAGCTCCTCACCCTCGCTGACAAGTGCAAGACCGACTATCTCGTCGGTGTCTTTGAGCTTCATTGAGCGGACACCTTGGCTGAGTCTGCCGGTTACCCTTACGTCATCCTCTTTAAAGCGGATGGCTTTACCAAGCCGTGATGCTACGATGACCTCATCGTTACCGTCGGTAAGCTTTACATAACGAAGCTCATCATCCTCGGTAAGACCGAGAGCAATAATTCCGCCCTTTCGTGCGGTATTATACTCATTAAGACCGATACGCTTGATGAGACCCTTCTTGGTTATCATTACAAGGTATTTATCCTCGTGGAAATCATCAATGTGTATCATTGCGGTGATTCTCTCGCCCTGCTCGATGGGTAAAAGGTTTATAATATTAAGTCCCTTTGCGGTACGTGATGCTTCGGGAATCTCGTATGCCTTAAGTCTGTAGACCTTTCCCTTTGTGGAGAAGAAGAGAACATAATCGTGGCTGGAGCAGGAGAACATATACTCTGCATAGTCCTCGTCACGTGTAGTCATACCCTTGATTCCCTTGCCGCCTCTGTGCTGAGTCTCAAAGGTATCGGAGGTAAGTCTCTTTACGTAACCCATCTTGGTAAGTGTTACTACGTTTTCTTCTACAGGGATAAGATCCTCAATATCTACCTCGCCCGATACTGCAGAAATGTCGGTACGGCGATCGTCTGCAAAGCGGTCGCGGATGGCAAGTGCCTCATCCTTTACTATCTGCTTTACTCTTGACTCGTTGGCAAGGATGTCTCTGTAATTGGCAATCTTTGCAAGAAGTGCGTTTAACTCGTCGATTATCTTGTTCTTTTCAAGGTTTGTAAGCTGACCCAAGCGCATCTGAACGATGGCGGTGGTCTGTGCATCATCAAAGCCGAATCTTTCGGCAAGCTTTTCCTTGGATTCCTGAACACTCTTGGAGCTTTTAATTATGGCGATGACCTCGTCGATAAAGTCAAGTGCGGTCTTAAGTGCTTCAAGGATGTGTGCCTTTTCAAGTGCCTTTTTAAGATCGTATCTTGTACGGTTGGTGACTATTTCACACTGGAAGTCAATGTAGTGCTGTAAAGCCTCTTGAAGTGTCAATACCTTGGGCTCACCGTTGACTATGGCAAGCATAATTACACCAAAGGAGGACTGAAGCTGTGTGTATTGGAAGAGGTGGTTTAATACTACCTGCGGGTTGACGTCCTTTTTAAGATCGACAACTATGCGCATACCCGTTCTGGAGGAATGGTCTACTACATCGTCGATTCCCTCGATACGTTTATCCTTTGCAAGATCCTTGATGCTCTTGACCAAGGTCTGCTTATTGACCATATAGGGAATCTCGGTGATAACGATACGGTATGCGTCGTTGCGGTATTCCTCAATTTCGGTCTTGCCGCGTACTACTATCTTGCCGCGTCCTGTCATATAAGCCGCCTTGATGCCGCTTCTTCCCATTATGATGCCGCCTGTGGGGAAGTCGGGTCCCTTTATGTACTCAAAAAGCTCTACGGGATCACTGTCGGGATTGTCGATAAGATGGCACATACCGTCAATTACCTCTCCGAGATTGTGGGGAGGAATATTGGTTGCCATACCTACCGCGATACCCTGTGAACCGTTGACCAAAAGGGCGGGAATACGGCTGGGAAGTACGGTGGGCTCACTTAAACGGTCGTCGTAGTTGGGCTGCATTTTGACCGTTTCCTTGTCAATATCACGAAGCATCTCAAGGGCGATCTTTGAGAGTCTTGCCTCGGTGTATCTGTATGCAGCGGCAGGATATCCGTCTACCGAACCAAAGTTACCCTGACCGTCTATAAACATATATCTGAGTGAAAAGTCCTGTGCCATACGAACGAGTGCATCATATACCGATGCGTCGCCGTGCGGATGGTATCTACCCAGAACCGAACCGACCGTATCGGCACACTTACGGTATGCCTTATCGGGTGTAAGTCCGTTTTCGTGCATTGTATAAAGTATTCTGCGGTGTACCGGCTTTAAGCCGTCACGTACATCGGGGAGTGCTCGTCCCACGATAACGCTCATAGAATAATCCAGATATGCTTTTTGCATTTCGTCGATTATTTCGACCTGCAGTTCTTTTCCCTGTATCAATTCTTCGTTCATTTTTATTCTCCTCTTTTAATCTTCCTTATTTCTGGGTGTCTTGGGGAAATTTGTCCAGCGTTCCATCTTTAAGACGCTGTTCGACTATAGGAAGGTCTTTTTCATCGATATACCTTTTGGGAAGGATTATTACGCTTCCGTTAGGTATGACAAGGAAAAATCTTTGCTCGTTATCAAAAAACACCGAGGTCTTATCGAGTTCTACCTCCGAAGGCTTTTCGCCCCCCTCTACCTCGATTATGAGAAGATCCTCATATATTTTGGCATAAAGCTTGGTGCCGTCTGCTATGGAATTTATATACTTTTTCTCGTAAAGCACGGGGGTAAGCCATATAAACGGGATGAGTAAAAGCATTACCACCGTCATAAAGTAGTCGGCTCCAGAAAGTGCGGAAAATCCGAGCTTGAAGATGTTATATATCTGCAGGCCTAAAAATGCGGCTATGATCACCGTTTCGATTATTGCACCCGTTCTTTTCTTCTTTATTCTGCCGGTTTCGTAAAGACCGAACTTTACGTCATCGTAGCTGAGGGTGTACTCAACGTAAATCTCTTCGCCCTTGCCCTTTCTGACCTCGGGTGTATTCTCTTGCACCGGGTCATCCGTCGCCTTTGTCATATACTCTTCCGCCACAAAGTCTTGGGGAAGGTCGGTAATAGGCTCTGAGCAAAAGGCACATACCGCCTGTTTTTCGGAATTTACGTAAAGCTCCTGCTCGGCATTACATTTAGGACATTTTACTATATGCATATTATCCTCCTATATGGTTGCATCAATGGCAGCCTTTGCCGCCTTGACTACATTTTCATAATCACCTATAGATATAAGGGCATTTCCCTCTCCGTCTATCTTGTAAAGATATCGTCTTGAGGAGAACTCGTAAAAGGTAATTACCGAATCGGGTCTCTTTTCATCCAAGAACTTAACGGTCAAGGTCAATGTGGGCTTTTTATCCGTCTTACCGAAGTTTTCATCATCGTAATCGGTAGCCTGAAGTCGCTGGAAGGTTGCAAGTGCCTCCTTAAACATCTTATCGTCTATTGCCTTGCCCTTGGAGTTTTTAACCGTCTGCTTATAAACATTGTTTTCGGCATCCTCGGCAATATTGGTTATATGGAAGGTCTCTTCAAGTCCTTCTCCCTTATATGAAAGGCTCTTCATATCTACTATGCCCGCAAGGAAGAGATTTTTTCTCATATAATCGGTATAATCGTAGTCAATAAATGTAAATACAGATGGGGCAACCTTGTAAATTACATTGGCGGAGTTTATCATTACGGGATAATTTCCGTCCTCAAGGACGTTTCCTATACATATCTGATAGGTCACACCGTCTACTATATACATTATTTTAAGGTGGTTATCATCGGTTTTGGGTGATAAGCCATATTCCTTTACCGTCTTTTCGTCCGGCATAAACTCCAGCACCTCGGATGCGGTAACACCAGTGGTAAGAAGTGAAAATACCGACTGAACCGCGGTATCATCCGCCGCCATTTCTACGGGGGTGACAAGCGTGTAATAGGTGTAGGTTGAAAGTGTATCCGCCTGTGCAAAGGAAATGGGGTTGGGCACCTTTCTGCCGAACAGGAATATTCCGTCAAAGAAGGTAAGTGTTCCGTCGGAGAAGTACTGTGAATCCTTTCCGTTGCTCTCATACATACCGACACCGTAAAGTGCAGGCATCTGCTCGGGATTGAGTGAGGTGTATGTTGCAAATGAAAAGCTTGAAAGATATACCGTGTTTTCATCCTTAAAGCGAATGTATCTGCCGGTATTGTCTCCCGAATAGTTTCCGACTATAACGGTATAACTGCTTTCATCCTTGAAGTTTACGGTGAGGGTGGAAAAGCATTTGTCCTCGGTAAGTCCGTAAACCGACATATCGATGACATTTTCTGCAAGCTTTGTAATTGCTGTGACCTGTAGTGCGTTTTGCACAAGTCCCGAAACGTTTGTTTCGGACCATCTTATGCCCTCGTGGTTGATTATTGTCCAACCAACCCTTTTTTCCTTCTTCTCGTTGCCCTCGGCATCGGTGGTGACCTGCTCGTATTCACCCTGAACCAGCTCAAAGTCAAATCCGCCGACCTTATAAACGATGTTCTTTACACCGCCCTTGCCGTAGCCTTCTACCTCGCCCATTGTGGCGTTGTATTTGGAGTAATCGGTCAAAGTTATGGTAACCTCCGCCTGTGAAACGGTGGAGGAGGAATCGGCAACATCTTCTTCAAGCAGTCTTGGAATATACACCGCCGAAACAACTATTGCGGCACAAAGCAGCACCGAAATTACCGCCGTAAGCCATACGGGAAGGCGCTTACGCACCTTTTTTTCCTTTATTTCGGGCTTATCAAAGATACTGGGGACGGTTTCGGTCTGTTCGACCGATTCCGCCTCATTTATCTCTTCATTAAGCTCAATGTTCTGATCCTTTTCCTGACTCATCTGCGTCTCCTCTTTACCCAGACAACAACACCGATAATGAGAAGTCCCGCAGGAAGAATGAATATAAGCATTACCTTATCGGGTGCGGTGGTGCCGTCTATCTGATCTGCAAAGGAGTCGGTTACGATCTCCTTGGGTAAAAACTCTATTTGTTTTACCGCATTTGTGTTAAGATTGGCAAGCTTGTTGAAAAGTCCTACCGTAAAACTGCCGTTTGCATATGCGCTTGATCTTAGTTTGTCCGAGAAAAGATCCGCCGAACCCGCTACTACTATGTTTGATGCAAGTATTGCGGGACTTGCGCCTGTTCCGAACGCCTCCTGCTTTACCGATACCGCAAGTGCCTGCATATCGCCCTTGAGGGTTGCATCCTCCGGCTTCCATTCGGAATTCTGGGTTATTTCCGAAACGGGAATTGCCACAAAGTCATCACCAAACTTCAAGAACGATGCATTATCGTCGGGCTTGGTTATCTTAAATGCTCTGTATGCACCGTAGGAGAATCTCTTTGCGGTACTGATGTCCGGCATAAGAAGGTTTTCGTCGTCCGAAAGCTCGGGCTGAACATTTATAAATGCGGTGGAGTACTTTGTCTTTACGTTTGAATAGACTATCTCGTCATAAATTTCAAAGCCCCACTCCTGCAAAAACTCGTTGAATACGGGAAGGTCGCTCATAGCATCAAGAACATAAAGAAGTGTCTTTTGCTGAAGCGAATTACCGTCCGGCTTTAAAAACTTCTCTATCTCTGCGATCTGCTCGTTTGTAAAGTCTGCCGTGGGTGAGTTTATGATAAGAAACTCACTTCTGCCGTCAATTCCCTCCATAACATCACTTATTTCAAAGAACTCGTAGTTGTTGCCCTCTAAAAGAGTGATAAGTGAGGTGGGTTTTTGACATCCGTTGCCGGTAAGAACGGTGCAGTAAACACTCTTTTCACTTGTTACATAGTAAAGAGCCTGTGTAATAAGCTGTTCTACGTTTGAACCGACTATGGTGTAGTAGTCATAACCCTGTGCGGCAAGTCCCGACTGATCCTCAACCTCGTATACATCCGAAATGCTGACTATCTTTTGACGGGTGATGTCTGCTCCTGCTGAGTTTTTAAAGCTGCTTTCAACAAGGATATCTCCGTACTGTATCTCCTGATCGGGAAATCTTGATGCCACCGCCGTAAATGCGGGTTCAAGTGTTGACTGATAGGTTACGGTGATGTTCTGGTTAAGCTTTGGGAAGGCGGCTATAAGTGCCTTCATCTGCTCGTAGTATTTACCGCCTGTGGTATCGCTCATTACGTGCAGATTTTCCATATATGTGGAATAAAGTCCGTTTGAGGTGTCAAGCTCACCTATACAAACGGTGATGTCTATCTTGTTTTCAATGCCCTTGATAAATTCAAGTATCTCTGCATTTTCTTCATCGTAAAGGGTGGTGACCGAATAATCTCCGTCGCTTGTAAGGTCAAGGTTTATGGGATATTTTTCGGTTACGGATGTCAGCACGATGTTTGCGGCAACTATTGCTCCGATAACCGCAAGTGATACCACCGCACTTAATATCTTCTTTATTGCTTTAGGGGATATTTTAAGTCTTTTAAAAAGCTCCTTTTCCCCTAAGCTTCTGAAATCTATTTTATCTAAAAGCTTCATATTCTGCCTCCTTATGCCCAACGCTTTTTATCAAGCTTTCTTACGGTAAGGAATATGAATATTACCGCAAGGCTGATAAAGAACAGAATGTTGGAGATGTCCACCGTTCCGTTTGTGAAGGTGTTGTAGCGGTCGGAGAAGGAAAACCACTCTGCTGCAGCGGTTATCCAGGACACGTTAAAGAGCGTTACAACAACATCAAGAAGCATCATAACGGTTGCAAATGCAAAGCTTATGATTGCCGATACTATCTGGCTTTCGGTACAGGCGGAAATGAAAACTCCGAGTGCAATAAAT
The DNA here is from genome assembly GCA_017481115.1 of Clostridia bacterium. Classification (GTDB taxonomy): domain Bacteria; phylum Bacillota; class Clostridia; order Oscillospirales; family Acutalibacteraceae; genus RGIG1913. The sequence goes on from JAFUPP010000054.1 coordinate 16,414, forward strand.
GCCGATGCCATAAGTGTAGTACCGATTATGTTTGAAAAATAGACAAGCCACTGCGGTACGATGTATATCATAATGATAAACTCGAAAAGAAGGGTGAGTGACATACCTATTAAAAATACGGTTACCGCCGCAAAAAACTTACCGAGCACAACACCCAAAAGCGATGTGGGTGCGGTCATATAAAGCTGGTCGGTCTTTTGTCTTTTTTCTTCGGAAAAGGTTCTCATCGTAAGAAGCGGAAGAAGAAAGAGTATCATACTGAACATCGATGAAAATATCACCGTAATATCGGGGCTTCCCGATGAAAACAGGGTGACAAAGAGCATGGTTGAATATGCCCACATTACAGAAAGAACTATGTATCCTATAGGACTTGTAAAATAGGACTTAAGCTCACGTTTGAATATTGCTTTCATCAGTCTTCTCCTTTCTTCTTGCGTGATACGGGTATTTTGGGACTTGTAAGCTCAATAAATATCTCCTCAAGAGACAGCTCGTTGGAGGTAAGCATTATAAGCGGCCAATGTCTTTCACTGAGTCTGTCAAAAAGCTCTCGGCGGATATCCGCTTCGGGATGCGGGTCTATCTTATACTCAATAGCTCCCGATTCTCTTACGCCCGTTGCCGAAACACCCTCGACTCCGCGGATGGTGGCAATAAGACGCATAACATCCTTTTGCGGTCCAATGATCCTTGCCAGAAGCGAATGGTCCTTTGAAAGACTCTTTGAAAGGTTTTCCGCCTTGTCGTCTGCTACAAGCTTACCGTTATTTATGACGATTATTCTTTCGCATACCGCCTGAACCTCGCTGAGTATATGTGACGAGAGGATTACGGTATGGTTTTTACCGAGCTGTGTTATAAGGTTTCTTATCTCAATTATCTGATTGGGGTCAAGACCGACGGTAGGCTCGTCAAGAATAAGTACCTCGGGGTTGCCGATAAGTGCCTGTGCGATGCCTACACGCTGTTTGTAACCCTTTGACAGATTCTTTATAAGACGCTTATAAACGTGGTCTATCTTTACAAGACAGCAAATTTCTTCAATATGCGGACCTCTGGGAAGCTTTGCTTTTTTAAGGTCATAGCAGAAATTCAGATACTCCTCTACCGTCATATCGGTATAAAGAGGAGGAATTTCGGGAAGATAGCCTATTCTTCTTTTTACTTCGTTGGGATACTCAAGCACGTTAAAACCTGCAACACTGACACTGCCTGCCGTAGCAGAAAGATATCCCGTTATCATATTCATTGTGGTGGTCTTACCTGCACCGTTGGGTCCGAGAAAACCTACCACCTCGCCGTCATTTATGGTAAAGCTGACATCATCTACCGCGAGATGTCCGCCATAGTCCTTGACGAGATTTTTGACTTCGATCATTTTTAAACCTCCAAACAGGGTATATATTATTAAATAATAATTATATATATTATATAATAACCTTTATTTTTATTCAAGCAATTTTGACATAATTTTGAGGATTTTTGGGGGTGTTTTTCCTGATTTTCGGTATCTTTTGGGATAAATTTCAAAAAATCGAAAAATAAGCCTGTTTTGAGCAAAATTCAAAAAGCAAAACCCTGCATAAAATGCAGGGTTTGAGGTTTGTTATTATCTTTTTGAGAATCTTCTTTGGAAGAATTTGACCGTTTCGACAATGGGTATAACGCTTACCGCAAGACCGAAGGAGGTCAGGTATTCCTTCCAGCTGATAGGTGCAAACTCGAAGAGGTTTGCAAGGAAGGGTATCTCGATGACCGCGAAGGTCAAAACTATGGATGCTACCATACACAAAAGCAACAGTTTGTTCTGCTTTTTCATTTTGAATACCGAGCCACGCTGTGAACGCATATTAAATGAATGGAATACTTCGGCAAGGCTCATTGTTAAAAACGCCATGGTCATACCGTGTGTTGAATCTGTAGAGGGTGTCCAGTCCCAATGTCCCATTTCGAAAAATTCGCCCAGATAAAACGCTAAAAGCGTAAGGATGGCTACCATAACACCCTGATATGCAAGGTCAACACCTACACCGCCCGAGAATATTCCCTCCTTTGAGGAACGGGGTTTTTGGGTCATTATATCCTCTTCGGCGGGCTCTGTGCCGAGCGCTAATGCGGGGAAGGTATCGGTAATAAGGTTTATCCACAAAAGGTGGGGAGCGCGAAGCACCGTAAATCCAACCATTGTAGAGGTGAATATGGTAATTACCTCACTCATATTTGAGGAGAGAAGGAACTGTATTGCCTTACGGATGTTTGAGTATATACGTCTGCCCTCGCCTACGGCATAGACTATGGTTGCAAAGTTATCGTCACCAAGCACCATATCGGCAACGTTTTTGGTAACGTCGGTACCTGTGATACCCATACCTACACCGATATCGGCACTTTTTATTGAAGGAGCATCGTTTACACCGTCACCCGTCATTGCGGTTACCATTCCCTTTTTCTTCCAGGCGGTAACTATACGTACCTTGTGCTCGGGACGGACACGTGCGTATACCGAATATTTTTCGACCGCTTTCTCAAACTCGTCATCGGGGATAAGATCGAGCATAGCTCCCGTAATTGCCTCTTTTTCACTTTTTATAATGCCTATCTCTTTGGCTATGGCAACGGCTGTATCAATATGGTCACCCGTTATCATAATAGGTCTTATTCCCGCACCCTTACATTCGTTTATGGCAGCTATTACCTCGGGACGAACAGGGTCGATCATTCCGCAAAGACCTACGAATATCATATCCTTTTCGGTGGCATCGGAGGTGTATTCATCAGGCTCATTTTCGGGATATTTTACCGCTGCGGCAAGCACCCTCAACGCCTTATAGGCAAAGCCCTTGTTTTGCTTTAAAATATCAGTACGGTCATCCTCGGTAAGCTCCTTTATGCCATCCTCGGTCAGAATATGTGTGCAACGGGTAAGGATCTCATCAGGAGCACCCTTTGTAAACTGTGTAAGCTTTCCCTCAAAGTTATGAAGGGTGGTCATCATCTTACGCTCCGAATCAAAGGGAACCTCACCTATTCTTACATATTCCTTTGAGGTGTCGCGCTTATCGTAGCCGTTATTGAAGGCATAGTTTACAAGTGCTGCTTCGGTGGGTTCACCGATAGCCTCGTTATTATCGTCAAGGTTTGCATCGCTGCAAAGTGACATAGCATAGCATAAAAGTTTTTTATCTGCGGTGTATTCTTCAACCACCGTCATTTTGTTTTGGGTGAGTGTACCGGTTTTGTCCGAACAGATTATCTGTGTGCAGCCGAGTGTTTCAACTGCAGTTAATTTTCTTATAACGGCGGCACGTTTACTCATTCGTGTAACACCGATGGAAAGCACTATGGTGACCACCGCCGCAAGACCTTCGGGAATTGCCGCTACCGCCAGGCTGACCGCCACCATAAAGGAGGGAAGCACCGCACTTTCAAAGCTGAACGAACCTGTTCTGATAACACCTACGCCGAAAATTACAAGGCAAATTCCAAGAACAAGCCAGGTAAGAATCTTGCTTAACTGTGCAAGTTTTATCTGCAACGGAGTCTGTTCGTCCTGTACGGCGGTAAGTGCAGAGGCGATCTTACCCATTTCGGTGGACATACCGACACCCGTTACCACCGCAACGGCTCTGCCGTATACGACGGTGGAACCCATATATACCATATTCGTGCGGTCTCCGAGTGCAACATCTCCGTTTTTATCTGCCGATACGGTATCAGCAAACTTTTCTACGGGTACCGATTCACCCGTGAGGGCGGCTTCCTCACACTTAAGTGATGCCGACTCGATTATTCTGGCATCTGCAGGAACGGCATCGCCCGCTTCAAGTATTATGATATCACCGACCGTAAGTTCTTCGCTTTTTACGGATATCTGCTTTCCGTCACGAAGCACCTTGCTTTGTGCGGCTGTCATCTCTTTCAGGGCTTCTATTGCCTTTTCCGCCTTTGATTCCTGCACAACGCCAAGCACCGCATTGAGTATAACAACAAACAAAATGATGAAAACATCGGTGGGCGCCTCGTTCTCATAAAAGGCTATGACCCCCGATACTGCGGCGGCAATTATAAGTATGATTATCATCGGATTTGCAAGTTCCTTTAAAAAACGCTGCAGCACCGTCACCTTTTTGCCCTCATCAAGCTTGTTCTTGCCGTACTTTGCAAGATTTTCTGATGCTTTTTGGGTTGAAAGACCATCTTGGGAGCTTTCAAGCTCGGTTAGTACATCCTTGGTTTCTTCAAGATAAAATTTCATTTTTCGGTGTTCTCCTTTCGGGTTTCCCCATCAAAACTAAAAAGACCCTTGCGAGTTCTCGCAAAAGTCTTACCCTTAATTCAAAGAATGAGCCGAATGTCCGGGCATCAGCCGTGTTGACGGACATCGGAAACACGTTAGTGTTCGGTTACTCCCTTTTACGAGCAAAGTTTATCACATCTATATTATATTTGTCAATCCTTTCCTTTCATTATACCTGTAATTTACATTTTGTTCACTCTTTATACAATTTTACTACATTAAAGCAGTAAAAAGCCGCTATTTTTATGCAAAAAAATTTTTGACGTTTATTGACGGAAAGATATCTAAGTGCTATAATTTATGCATATTTTGTTACATTGACAGTTTTGTCTTTAAGGAGGACAATTATGAGCAATTTAAAAAACGAGTATTTAAATCGCGTTTATGAAAGCGTTGCTGCAAGAAACTCCAACGAGCCCGAGTTTTTGCAGGCAGTCTACGAGGTTCTCGAGTCCATCGAGCCGGTCGTAGCAGCAAACCCCAAGTATGAGCAGTACGGCATCATCGAGAGAATGTGTGAGCCCGAGCGTCAGATCAGCTTCAGAGTTTCCTGGGTTGATGACAACGGCAAGGTTCACGTAAACAGAGGTTACCGCGTTCAGTTTAACTCGGCTATCGGTCCTTACAAGGGCGGTATCCGTTTCCATCCGACCGTAAACTATTCAATCATGAAGTTCCTCGGCTTTGAGCAGACCTTCAAGAACTCACTTACCAGCCTTCCCATGGGCGGCGGTAAGGGCGGCGCTGACTTTGATCCCAGAGGCCGCAGCGATGCAGAGATCATGAGATTCTGCCAGTCATTTATGACCGAGCTTGCAAAGCACATCGGTGCAGATACCGACGTCCCCGCAGGTGATATCGGCGTTGGCGCAAGAGAGGTCGGATATATGTTCGGTCAGTATAAGCGTATCCGCAACGAGTTCACCGGCGTTCTTACAGGTAAGGGCCTTTCATTTGGCGGTTCACTTATCCGTCCCGAAGCTACCGGCTTTGGTGCAGTTTACTACACCGTTGAGATGCTCAAATCCTTAGGTGAGGACATTAAGGGCAAGACCTTTGCAGTATCAGGCTTTGGTAACGTTGCATGGGGTACCGTTAAGAAGATCACCGAGCTTGGCGGTAAGGTTGTAACCATCTCCGGTCCCGACGGCTACGTTTACGATGCAGACGGTATCAACACCGACGAAAAGATCAACTTTATGCTTGAAATGAGAGCATCAGGTCACGATAAGGTTCAGGACTATGCAGATAAGTTCGGCGTTCCCTTCTTCGCAGGTAAGCGTCCTTGGGAGCAGAAGGTCGACATCGTTATGCCCTGCGCAACCCAGAACGAAGTTAACCTTGACAACGCAAAGGACATTGTTGCAAACGGCGTAAAGTACTACGTTGAGGTTGCAAATATGCCCACCACTGCTGATGCAGTTGCTTATATGAAGGAGCACGGCCTTGTAATTTGTCCCTCAAAGGCAGTTAACGCAGGCGGCGTTGCAGTTTCGGGTCTTGAAATGAGCCAGAACTCAATGAGATACAGCTGGACCGAGGAAGAGGTCGACGCAAAGCTCAAGCAGATCATGGCAAACATCTTCAAGAACTCCTACGATGCAGCCAAGAAGTACGGCATGGACGGCGACCTCGTTGCAGGTGCTAACATTGCAGGCTTTGAGAAGGTTGCAGACGCAATGCTTGCACAGGGCGTAGCATATTAATTAATTTACTTAACCATAAGGCACACTTCGTTTGAAGTGTGCCTTGCATTTTTATGCAGACTTGTCTTTATAAGGTAAATACAGTATAATAGCAAAAAGAGGTGGGTAATATGAAAAAGGCTTTTATCATTCTTTCTGCAATCGGTATTATTATAACTGCCGTAGTATTTGCCTGTCCCAACCTTTTTGATTGGTTGCTTGGTTATGTTCCTGATGACAGTTATACTCTTACGCGTTTGCCGGCTGAAATTATGGTTATGTGTAAGCTTTTGGGTATAACCACAGCTTTGTACGGTATTGCGGGATGGTTATTAAATCTGAAAACAAACCGTTGCAGTATTAAGACTGTGGGTGTTTCTTTTGCTCTTTCTGCAACAGCGGGCCTTGGCGCTCTTTGTTTTTTGACATTTATTGCCTGCTTTATGTTTTCCCATCCAAAAAGACACCCCATACAAGTTCCTGTAAGTATGATAGCGGGGCTCATATGTGCAGCAGTATTTTTTGCTTTACTTTATCTGTATACAAGATTGAGAAAGAAGGATATGTCCCGTGCAGGAGTTGCGTTTGATATGATCTTCGGCATACTGTACCTGCCTGCTTTTTATTACATATTCGGAATACCCGCGGAAATTATCAGTGAATTAGTTTAAAAAAGCTAAATTTATAACTATTTTTCCAGCAAAATTTTATATGCTAAAGAAAAAATATAAACGGAGTGAAGAAAATGAACACTGTAACGGCGGTTAAGAACAGAATACTGTTTTATTGCGGCGAAAGAGGTATAACTATTAATAAGTTGGCGACTTTGTCGGCATTGCCGCCCTCATCCGTAAAGGCTGTTATTTACGGCAGAAGTCAAAATCCTAAGCTGCTTACCGTGAAAATGATCTGCGACGGACTTGGAATAACACTTGCAGAATTTTTCGACTGTGATGAGTTTAGCTCTCTTGATGAGGAAATTAAATAATAAACAGGCATACTTCGTTTGAAGTATGCCTGTTTTGACAAATTAAGGGTTGTGACCTTCCTACATAAAGATTGACTTATAAACCCGGTTAACATATAATTATAAAGTAATTATTGAAGGAGGGATACTATGCTTAAAAGGTATGCATCGGTCATATACTCGGTTGCAATAACATCGGGACTGTTTTTACTTCTTTATGCCCTTTCGGGATTTTATCCGTTTGGCGAGGAGCTTGTTTCGTGGTGCGATATGAACCAACAGACCATCCCTCTTATCAACACCTTTAAGGATATTTTTTCGGAAGGCTCGGGGCTTTTCCAGAACTTCCGCCACGCAGGAGGAATGAATCTTTACGGAGTTTTCTTCTTTTTCGTTTCCTCCCCCTTTAATATTCTTACCCTTTTTGTAGACAAGGCGGATATTCCGCAGTTTATGAATATCCTTGTAATGCTTAAGCTCTCCTGTGCGGCAGGGGTTGCGGGTTACTTCTTTTCAAAAAGATATCCCTCGCTAAACACACTTATAAAGACGGCGCTTAGTGTTTCATACGCATTTTGCGGCTACGGAATGTTATTTTATCAGAACATAATATGGCTGGATATTATGATACTTTTCCCGCTTATCCTGCTTGCCTGCCACATCCTTTTGGAAAAAGGCAGGGTGCTTCCGCTTATTGCCGCTCTTACCGCCTGTGTTGTCATAAACTACTACATCTCATTTATGGTAATACTCTTTTTGATACTCTTTTTCGGTATGAAGGGACTGTTCAAAAAGACCTCGTCCGATACCTTTGTAAAGCTTGGTATCGGCGTTGTATCGGCACTGCTTTTATCGGCGGTGGTATGGGTTCCGAGCTTAATACAGTATTTTTCATCCGCAAGGGGCAACGGTCTTATCAGCGGACTTCAATCGGCATCGTTTTTCACAAGCTACCAGACCGCAATTCCGGTGGTGCTTTGCAGTGCCTTGACATTTAGTGTGGTTATGTTTGCGGCGGCAAGCGGCAGACTAAAACTTCACAAGGACCGTTTTTTTACCATACTTCTTTTGCTTATCCCCCTTATAATAGAGCCTGTAAATATGATGTGGCACACCGGAAATTATATGTCATTTCCCGCCCGTTTTGCCTTTATAACCGTATTTTTACTTTGTGAGCTTTGTGCCGAGGTAATAAATGATGTTGATTCGGTGCAAAAGAGCAACAAATGGTTTGCTGCGCTTTCTGTATCTCTTGCGGCGGTAAGCGGCGGATTTCTGTTGTGGTACACAAACCGAAATTTTGATACGCTTTCGATATACACCCGTACCCTTTGGGGCAACTCGCAGTCCTTTGAGGGAATATTCGGTGCATTTACGGTAGCCTTTGCAGTATTTGCGGTAATCTTCGGACTTTTAAGGTATAAAAAGATCTCCAAGGGTGTTTTTGCGGCGGCAATTTCGGTGCTTCTTATATACGAATGTGTCTGCTCCACCCAGATCTATGTTATTTCCGCCAAGGGCAGCTTTGACAACCAAAACTATCAAAATGTACTTGAATCCACCAAAGACTTAACCGACGATTCCTTTTATTTTACAAAGCTGGATAAAAAGTATACCGACGCCAATCAGCTTGGCGGTTTTTCGGTAAATACGCTGGGACATTATACCTCTCTTAACTCCGCTTCATTTATGGAGGGGGCAAAGATGCTGGGCTACAGCGGATATTGGATGGAGATAAATTCATCGGGAGGAAGTATTTTAAGTGATGCTCTGTTAAACATAAAGTACACACTTAAACGAGATCATAACGGCGAATACTTCTTTGAAAAAAACGAGGTATTCCCACACATTATTTATTCGGATACTCCCTTCCCCGAGACCCTTTCGGGAGACAGACTTACCTCTCTTAACAACGCCATCAAGGGTGCAACGGGGGTTGAACTTGTAAGTAAGTACCTATCGTCAGAGGGTGTTGAGCACAGATTCGGCAACGAGCTTTACGAAAACGAGGTAATACACTACACCGTTCAGGTAAGTGAACCCACCGCACTTTATTTTGACTGCTATAACGGTTTTTCAAACGCTCTTACAGAGCCTATCAATGAGGCGGTAACGGTATATGCAGACAGCTTATTTATTACCGGCAATTATCCGTCGCAAAATTCCAACGGTCTTTTGTATCTTGGAGAATATCAAAACACCACCGTTGATATAAGCGTAAAAATGAACCGCAACATATGTGCCTCCTCCTTTGGTGTTTTCGGAATAAACAAGACACTGTTTAACGAGGTCTTACAAGGCATCAAGGGTGATACACTCACCCAAAACGGCGGAGAGCTTCTGGGCAGTGTTCAAAAGGATGCTCCTCGCTATGCGTTTTTAGGTATTCCCTATAAGGAGGGAATGAGGGTTCTCATCGGCGGTGAGGAGGTAGATGTCAAAAAGGCTCTTACCGGCTTTGTCACCTTTGACACAGAGGGACTTTCGGGTGAGATAGAGATAACCTATGTACCCAAAGGTTTTTACGCAGGTATACTTCTTACCCTTTTAGGTGTTGCCGCGGTGCTGCTGATAGTTCTGTTCAAAAACTCCTATCCGCCCGTCCTTCACAAAACCGCCACCGTAATGTTCAATATACTCTTTATAATTTTTATCTTAGCAGTATATATCCTGCCGGTGATAATAAATATGTCGGCATAACACAAAAAAACAAAAGGAAGCACGAAATTTCGTGCTTCCTTTTTTCTGTCTTTAACGGATTTTATACCTTCTGGGTCTTCTTTTCAAGTGTTTCGTTCTTTTCGGCGGAACCCTTTTCGCCTACCTCGCTTGTATAGCGGTAGATGGATAAAGAGTCGAAATTTTTCTTCACCCTTACATTGCCAACAAACACGTTTTTACATTTGGGACATTCAAACCTTGCCTTAAATGCGTGTCCGGTAAAGCGGTATTTTTCGGCAGGTCTTGCTCTGCGGTGACACTTGGGACAACGGAAATTAAAATCCTTTTTATCAATAAAGGGATTCTTCATACTCTTTATAACATAGGGCTTAAAGAAAAGTCTTTCGTAAAAGCAATCCTTTTTTGTATCGAGTATAAAGGAGGAAAATTCGCGTTTTGAATAACACTTTTTCATTATGTCTACGCACATTTCCGAATCGTCAAGGGCTCTGTGATGTGCGGCATCCTCCTCATTCAAGGCAAGACGTTCACAAGCATCCGTAAGACTTATCTGACTGCCGGTAATACCAAGCTTTTTCATGGTGTAACGCTGAAGATCGGCGTATTTGTCTATAAAGGGGATGGTACGAAGATCGGTAAAATACCCGAGGTTTGACACCATCATATGAATATCACTGTCGCTCCAGGAGATAAACACGTTGTCGTGGGTCTTATGCACCCACTCCTCAAACTCGTCTATCATCTCGGCAAAGGTGATACCCTCTGAACGAATTTCATCATCGGTGATACCCGTAAGCTTTTTTATTCTGCCCGAAAGCTTTTTGGAGATGCCCGAACGCACCATTCTGTGATACTCGTCTATCCTATTCAATTTTGCATCAAGTCTTACGGCGCCTATCTCGATTATCTCGTTAATAAAGCTGCCGTGTGCCCTGGAATACACGGTATCGCATTCAAGGTCGAATATAATAAAATTCAAATCTTCACCACTTTACTGTTTCTTACGGTTTTCTGCCTTTAATCTTAATTCCTTTGAAAGTATCGACTTTCTGATACGTATGGATTCGGGGGTTATTTCCACAAGCTCGTCATCCTTGATGAACTCAAGCGACTGCTCAAGTGAAAGAACGGTGTGAGGAACGAGTCTTAATGCATCATCACTACCCGATGCACGTGTATTTGTAAGATGCTTTTTCTTACATACGTTACAGACGATATCCTCATCCTTGGGATTTTCACCGACTATCATACCCTCGTATACGTCTACACCCGCACCGACAAACAGTCTGCCTCTGTCCTGAGTGTTGAAAAGGCCGTATGCGGTGGTCTCACCCGTTTCGTATACCACTATGGAGCCGGTCTTACGGCTTTCGATATCTCCCTTATAGGGCTGATACGAATCAAAAACGTGGTTCATGATACCGTTGCCGTTCGTATCGGTCAAAAACTGTGAGCGATAGCCCATCAGTCCTCTTGCGGGAATTAAAAACTCCATAAGTGTCATGGCGCCCTCGCGGGATACCATATTGACTATCTCGGCGCGTCTTGAGCCTATTTTCTCCATAACCGCACCGACATATTCTTCGGGGGTCTCTACCGATAAAAACTCGATAGGCTCTAAAAGCTCTCCGTTTTCGCCGGTTTTGTAAATGACCTGCGGACGTGATACCTGGAATTCGTAGCCCTGACGACGCATTGTTTCGATGAGTATCGAAAGATGAAGTTCTCCTCTGCCCGAAACCTTGAAGGTGTCGGTGGAGTCGGTCTCCTCTACCCTCATTGAAACGTTGGTCTCGACCTCCTTGAAAAGACGGTCGCGAAGATTACGGGAGGTAACATATTTACCCTCTCTGCCTGCAAAGGGGGAGTTGTTTACGATAAAGTTCATTGAAAGGGTGGGCTCGTCTATCTTTATAAAGGGAAGCGGCTCGATACATTCGGTATCGCACACCGTTTCACCGATATTTACCTCGCCCAGACCCGATACGGCAATAAGATCTCCAAAGGTTGCGGTGTCACATTCGACACGGCGCAGACCCTCATACTGATAAAGGTTGGCTATCTTTACGTTTGCGGTACTTCCATCGGTACGGCAAAGCACTGCCGACTGGTTTTTATGAACGGTGCCGCGAACTACACGTCCGACACCTATCCTACCGACATACTCATCATAGTCGATGTTTGATAGAAGTATCTGTAAAGGCTCCTCCCCGTTTCCTTCGGGGCATGGGATCTCCTTTATTATTGTATCAAAAAGAGGCTTAAGGTCCTCACCCATACGCTCTTCGGGATCAAAGGTTGCAAAGCCGTCTCTGCCCGATGCGTAAACTACGGGGAATTCTATCTGCTCATCGTCTGCTCCAAGCTCGATAAACAGCTCCAAAACCTCGTCGATGACCTCTGCGGGACGTGCACCCGGACGGTCTATCTTATTTACAACGACTACCGCCTTTTTGCCAAGTCCCAATGCCTTTTTAAGCACGAATCTTGTCTGCGGCATACAGCCCTCAAATGCGTCTACAAGCAGTAAAACACCGTCAACCATCTGTAAGATTCTTTCAACCTCACCGCCGAAATCTGCGTGACCCGGTGTGTCGACTATGTTTATTTTGACTCCCTCGTAATGCACCGAGGTGGTTTTTGAAAGAATGGTTATTCCTCGTTCTCTTTCAAGGTCGTTGGAGTCCATTACCCTGTCTGCGACCGCTTCGTTGGCACGAAATGTTCCGCTCTGCTTTAAAAGCTGGTCAACAAGGGTGGTCTTACCGTGGTCAACGTGTGCTATGATTGCTATATTTCTTATTTCTTCTCTCTTTTGCATAATTTCCCTCTATTTACGGTAGTAAGTGTAATGTGCGATTATGGAACGGCGGTTGCCCTCGGCATCAACACCGTTGATACGGACACCGTCAAGACTTAAAAGCTCCCCGCATTTTGCGGTGGAGGTCTTGCAACGGAAAACCTCTCCGCCATCCCTTGAAAAGACGGCTATTTCGTCACCCGTTACGCTGATAAAACCGCCCTTGCCGATGATTATCTCTTCACCGGTGGTGGTTTCGGATATGTAGCGAAGGCTACGCTTGTCCATACGCTTGTAAAGCTCGGTGCCTCCGTCATCCCAGGTCTTTTTCTTTCTGAAAAACATACACATTTCCTCATTTTATATTATTTACAACATACTATAATACTCTTATTTATGTCATTAGTCAAGATTTTTTGGGGGTACTCAATAACATTTTCGGTTTTTAAAAAAATATGGCAGGGATGCTCCCTGCCATACAAAATAATCCTTATTAATCCACTCTTTTATCGCCCTCGAAAAAGAGTGCAACGGTGCCCGGTCCCGTGTGGCTTCCGATGGTGGTGCCTATGCTGAAAAGCTCCACCCTTCCGTCAAGGCTTTTGAAGGTCTGCTCTATAAGACCTGCAAGTGCCAAAGCATCCTCCTCACAGTCGGAGTGGCTTATATAACACTTACCGCTGTAGTTTTCACCGTTTTGGGCGTGTGTCAGCATCATATTAAGGGTCTCCATGATTGCCGCCTTTCTGTCTCTTACCTTTTTACGGGGAATAAGCTTTCCGTCCTTGTCGCAGTTTAAAACGGGACAGATGTTAAGTATTCCGCCGAAAAGTCCTGCCGCCTTGGATACTCTTCCTCCCTTGACATAGAAGGTAAGGTCGGTGGAAAAGAACCAATAGTGCATATTTAATACTATGCTCTTTAAATACTCAACGGTTTGTTCAAAGGTTGCTCCCGAATTTCTCTTTTCTGCACAAAGTACGGCAAGCATTCCGCTTCCCGAGGATGCACCGAGACTGTCAACAACCTCGATCTTAACTTCTGGATACTCCTCCTTTACCTCCTCTGCCGCAAGACGAGCGTTATTGTATGAGCAGGAAAGTCCCGAGGACAGACAAAGGTGTATTACGTCTTGTCCCTTCTTTGCAAAACCCTCAAAATACTCCTTAAACTGTTCAATATTTACGGCACTGGTTCTGGTATCTGCACCCTCCCTCATCATCTGGTAAAACTCGGGATATGAAACGGTCTTACCGAGATCGTCGGGGTATATATCATCGTTTATCTGAAAGTTAAAGCAGATGTATTCGATTCCCTTTTGTTTTAAAAGCTCCTCGCTGATGTCCACGGTCGAACAGCAGCTTACTACAAAATTGTTTCCCATAAAAGTCTCCTTTTGTGTTGTCCCTTATAATTTATATAATTTCCCCTTTTGTTTCAACCTACTTATCACTTTATTGCTCTACATACATAAAACGGGCGGTAGAGTTTTCGAAAATGCAACTCTACCGCCCGTAGAAATCAATCTTTTACGGCTATTTTGTAAAGATATAACCTCTTCCGTAGACCGTTTTTATATGTTCCTCTCCCCATGCTTTCAGTTTTGTGCGAAGTCTTGCCATATGTGAATCAACGGTACGTATCTCTCCGTCAAATTCTCCGCCCCACACCTTGTTTATAAGCTCATCTCTTGAAAATATGATATCTGGGTTTTCCATCAGACACATCAGTATCTCAAACTCCTTGCTGGTTATGGAAAGTACCTCTCCGTTAAGGGTGACCTGACGCTTGTCCTCGTTTATATCCAACCCGCTTTGAACACTCGGCTTTTCTGTTTTTTTGACCTTTAGCAGATTATGTATCTTTTCCAAAAGTGCCGCCATCGAAAAGGGCTTTTTTATATACGGAGCATCATACTGTCTGTCGCTGTCACAAATCATTATGGCAGGTTTATTATTTACTCTTGCCGCCTCCAGCATATATCCTCTGTCTTCATCTACAATACACAGATCGCTGTTTTCTACGGCATCATTAAGCAGACGAATATCCGTATCGCTTACGGCATTGCTTTCAAACCCGCTGAGCCTCAGAAAACCCGCACATATTTTTGAGGTGTTTTCATCGCCCGAAATAATTGCTATTCTTTGCACTGTGATGCCTTCCTTTCTTTTTCATCTTCAAAAATAATAAACCACAGATTTTTACGAAGTATGTTTTATTTGTGAATAAATTTTAAACATATTTGTTGAAAAAACCTTCTTCTGTGTTATAATATTACAGTAATTTTAGCAGGTCGGAGGTAAAAAATATGCTGATTTGTGTCGATATGGGAAACTCTCATATTTCGCTCGGTGTTTTTAAGGACGAAGCCCTTATTTTGTCCTCATATCTGAAAACCGACATAAACCGTTCCGCCGATCAATATGCCGTTGATATATTGAGTATTTTAAGGCTTAACAAAATTGATCCGTGTGACATTCACGGTGCGGTGCTCGGCTCGGTCGTTCCCGCCCTTACACGCTCCATAAAAATGGCGGTGGAAAAGGTTACGGGTACCTCCTGTCTTGTAATAGGACCGGGTGTAAAAACTGGTCTTAACATAAAGATAGACGATCCCGCAACCCTCGGTGCAGACCTTGTATGCGGCGGTGTCGCGGCGGCAAATCTTTATCCGCTTCCCTGCATTATATGCGATCTCGGAACCGCCACAAAGATGTTTGCGGTGGACGGCAAGGGTCAGTTTATAGGCGGTATGATTGCCTCGGGTGTGGGAATTTCCACCACGGCTCTTTCAAATAACGCCGCACAGCTTCCGCAGGTAAGTCTTGAGGCTCCTAAAAAGGCAATAAGCAAAAACACCATTGACTGTATGCAAAGTGGTATCGTGCTTGGCACCGCTTCTATGATAGACGGTATGCTTGACCGCTTCGAAAAGGAGCTTGGCGAAGCTCCGACGGTGGTTGCAACGGGCGGATTTTCTCCCATCATCATCCCTCACTGCATCCACAAGATAGATATTGACGATGCCCTTTTATTTAAGGGATTAAAAATTATATTCGAAAAAAACAAATAACATAATCGGTCTAAATTTTGCGCCGTATCCCACAAGGGAACGACAGCAAGGAGGAATATATTATGTCAAAAACCACTAACCATCAAAAGATCTTGAAAATGATCCAGTTCACCTTCCTTTTGGCACTTGTAATAGTGCTTCAGGTAGTAGGTACGTTTATCAAGATCGGACCTCTTCCCATTTCATTAGTGCTCATACCCATTGTTGTGGGTGCATTTATACTGGGCATTAAGGAGGGCGCTCTTTTAGGTCTTGCCTTCGGTGTTGTTACCACCGTTATGGGAATCAACGGAACCGACCCCTTTTCACACTACCTTTTCCAGCAAAATGCCGTTGCATTTATTGGCATTTGTCTTGTAAAGGCAACCGCGGCAGGTCTTGTAGCAGCGGTCGTTTATAAGGCACTCAACGGTGCTTTTAAAAACCGCTTCAAAACCCTTTCCACCGTTCTTGCATCGGTCACCGCTCCCATTGTAAACACAGGTATATTCGTTGTTGGTATGCTTTTGTTCTACTTCAACGATATGTCACCCGATAACGCCTTTTTCGGCGGTGGCTTTGCTACAATGTCAGGTCCTGTAGAGGTGGTTTTTCTCGGTCTTGCGGGATTCAATTTTGTAGGAGAATTTTTAGTAAACCTCATAATTTCTCCCGCGCTTGTAAGGATCATCGACACCGTAAAGAAAAAATACTCAAGATAATCCCGTTTTATAAACAAATCCACTATTGAAAACCAAATAAATGTATGATAGAATTATCTCGTTAAGCTATTTTATTTTAACGGGATAATTTTATTTGTCTCGAAGGGAGTAATTTAATGTTATACGACAAGGTTTCCCCCAACGTTAATTTCGTTGAGGAGGAAAAAAGAATCGAAAAGTTCTGGCGTGATGCACAGATCTTCGAAAAAAGCATCGAAACAAGAAAGCAGGGCGAAAGCTATGTCTTTTATGACGGCCCTCCTACCGCTAACGGTAAGCCGCATATAGGTCACGTTCTCACCCGTGTTATTAAGGATATGATCCCCCGCTATCATACCATGAAGGGTCAGATGGTTCCCAGAAAGGCGGGTTGGGATACCCACGGTCTCCCCGTTGAGCTTGAGGTTGAAAAGCTTCTTGGTCTTGACGGTAAGGAGCAGATCGAGGAATACGGTCTTGAGCCCTTTATCGGTTACTGCAAGGAGAGCGTTTGGAAATACAAAGGAATGTGGGAAGATTTCTCCCGTACCGTTGGTTTCTGGGCGGACATGGATGATCCTTATGTTACTTATCACAATAACTTTATTGAATCGGAATGGTGGGCTTTAAAGCAGATCTTCGATAAGAAATTGCTTTATAAAGGCTTTAAGATCGTTCCCTATTGCCCCCGCTGCGGCACTCCCCTTTCCTCCCACGAAGTCGCTCAAGGGTATAAGGCGGTCAAAGAGCGCAGTGCGGTCGTTCGCTTCAAGGTCTGCGGCGAAGATGCCTATTTCCTCGCTTGGACCACAACCCCTTGGACTCTGCCCAGCAACGTTGCCCTTTGTGTCAACCCCAATGAGACCTATTGCAAGGTCAAGGCGGCAGACGGCTATACCTATTATATAGCCGAAGCCTTGATGGAGAAAGTTCTTTCCAATCTGGGCGACGAAAATACCCCTGCCTATGAAGTATTGGAAAAATACGTCGGCAGCGATTTAGAGCGCAAAGAATATGAGCCGCTCTTCGATTATGTGAAACCCATCTGCGAGAAGCAGGGCAAAAAGGGTCACTACATTACCTGCGATAATTATGTCACCATGACCGACGGTACCGGTATTGTTCATATCGCTCCCGCCTTTGGTGAAGACGATGCCAATGTGGGCAGAAAGTATGATCTCCCCTTTGTTCAGTTGGTCAACGGCAAGGGCGAATTGACCGAAGAGACGCCCTATGCAGGCATCTTCGTCAAGAAAGCCGATCCGATGGTTCTGACCGATCTGGAAAAGGCAGGATTGCTCTTTGATGCGCCTAAATTTGAACACGATTATCCCTTCTGCTGGCGTTGCGACACCCCGCTGATCTATTACGCGCGTGAATCCTGGTTCATCAAGATGACCGATGTACGCGAGGATCTCATCCGCAACAACAACACCATCAATTGGATCCCCGAAAGCATTGGCAAGGGCCGCTTCGGCGATTGGCTGGAAAATGTTCAGGATTGGGGTATCTCCCGTAACCGCTATTGGGGTACTCCGCTCAATATCTGGCAATGCGATTGCGGGCATCTTCATTCCATCGGCAGCATTGCCGAACTCAAGGAAATGAGCGATAATTGCCCTGATGAGATCGAATTGCACCGTCCGTTCATCGACGCGGTCACCATCAAATGCCCTGTCTGCGGTAAAGAAATGCACCGCGTTCCCGAAGTCATCGACTGCTGGTTCGATTCCGGCGCGATGCCTTTTGCACAGCATCACTATCCCTTCGAGAATAAGGATCTTTTTGAATCGCAATTCCCCGCCGACTTCATTTCCGAAGCGGTGGACCA
>JAFUPP010000001.1 GCA_017481115.1 Clostridia bacterium
GGCTGAGAATTTTTGTTTAGTATAAACTCACCGAACTTGACCTTGTCTGCGGCAACGCTGTATTTCTTTACGTCGTTCATACCTGCGGAAACTTCCTTGTATATGATCTCTTTTCCGCCGTAAAGACCTTCCATATAGATAATAAAATCGTTCTTGTCTTCAAACTCCGACAGTTCTATTTCCTGCATATCGTAAAGTTTGTCAAAACGGCAGGGATAGAAGTATTCTTCAAATACTTCTTCCGCTTCGTATTTGACTAATGAACGTTCATAGTTATCAAGATATGACGTGAGCTCCTGCAAAACGTAGAAGATGCCGAAAGCTGCCCCAGCAACAAAAAGAGTATAAAGGGTGTAGAATATTACAGTTCCAACAACTGATTTTATTTTTGCTTTTCTCTGATAAACGTTAGCCATAATACCGTCACTCCTTTACCATGAAAAACGTGGGCATCCTTCTGGGACCGTACAGGGAGGAGCTGACGTTTATGGGCTCACCTTTGTAATACATGTGGGTAGAAGAACCGCCGTCAAGGTTTGCGGCATTGACAGCACCGTATTCCACCATTACGTTGATCAGATCAGCATAGGAGGCACCAAGACTGCTGGGCATTCTTCCGTCAACGCAAAGCATTAAAACCGCACCGTCGGCACGCTGACCTATAGCTGTACGTGGGTTAAGACTTCCTGCTGCACCGTTTATCTGTGCAGGCTCGCCGTTAACTACAAGTATAGGCCCAAAGCAAACGCAGTCACGAATACCTGCATTCAAAGCCTGTTGTCCCGTCATATTACCTACAATAAGCACGTTGTCTTCATTAAAGCCGATAACTCCGTTATAATGCGTACCGCGGTCTCCCCATAGGAGTTCGCCGTTGGATATGGTGAGACCGATAGGGACATCGCCCGTACCGGCTCCCCCTACGTCGGGGAATCCACCCGCATTTATGGCGGCTACAGCACCTTCTTTTTCTAAAGCTTCAAATATTTTCAGTCCGGGTCTTCCGCTTCTGAAATTACTTGAGGTAGCAACGTATACTTTAGACGGGTCACGAACTATCATAAGATAGCCTCGGAAGGTATCGCCTTTTACGTTTATTATTTTTATTCCGTCGGGGTGGTCAGCCCACTCGTCGGTTTCTTCAGGAGTTTCATTGTTACCGGGCGGTGTTATAACAACAAGCTCGGGGTCTGTTATTTCGTTGGTGTCAACGACAGAGTTTGCTTTTACGATGGCATCGATCTCTGTCTGTTCAAAAAACAGTTTAGGGACCCATTTTGCCGCACTCATTTCAAGGGTAGAGGTAACAAGCTTGTCTCTTGCGGTTTCGCTGGGACCTTTAAAAACTACGGCACATACACCGTACAAAAAGGCGGCGATAAGCAATATTATGGTGAAAAAGCAAAGCAGAAATCTGCGTATGACCATACCCCATGGAAACTTTTGTCTTTTTGGGGTCCTTCTTTTGAGTTTTTTATATTTAAGAGCTATTTTTATCAGTCCTTTCTGTTCATAAAAAACATTATAACACATATTTTCGCATATGTCCAACAATTTGTGTAAATAAACTATAAAAAACGACATAAATACATAAATCTTTTTTAATCAATTTCTTAATTCTATTGACTTGCCGCCTCTAAA
>JAFUPP010000002.1 GCA_017481115.1 Clostridia bacterium
ACTCTCAAGTCCTCATTATCATATATGCTTCTGTGACCGACAAAACAACAGGTGTTTTCTTGCATTAAATTACCTCCTATATGTGATATATCGTAATTATATCACAGAAATATCGAATTTGCGATATATCCCACACGATATATCGAATATTTTTATAAAATTATCGCAACGATATATCGTAGAGGTGAAATTATGAACACTAAAAATGCCGTTGCGAACCGTATTATTGAATTGTGTAATCAGAAAAACATTGCCATAAATGCTTTAGCAAATTTGGCAGGTATATCTCCGTCTACTCTTTATAGTGTCTTGAATGAAAAAAGCCAAAATCCCGGCGATGTTACTATAAAGAAATTGTGTGACGGACTAGACATTTCGCTTCGCGAGTTCTTTGATGCTGATATCTTTGATGATATAGAGCAAGAAATCAAATAATCATTGTACAAACTCTTCTTTGACTTCAGAGAAGAGTTTCATTTTATGTATAATTATCAGTATACGGACACTGTTCTGTGATCAACAAAACAGCATGTCTTATGTATCATATATATCGCTGCCTCTTAATTTATAGATATACTGTATATCTATTAGCCACATTATAACACATAATTCATTCAAAATAAATACACAATATATTTGTTTTGAGGTGTATATATGGCTATTAAAAGTGTATCTATCAGAATTGAAGAGGAGATGTTGGATAAAATCTCCTATATCGCCAACTATGAAGGAAGAAGTGTTAACAGCCAGGTGCTTGTATTAATAAGAGACAGTATCAAGGCTTTTGAAGAAGCCAACGGTACTATTGAGGGTAGTATTACTCCTGAATCTAATGTCAAGCCTGCTCGAAAATAATAAAAATCCGGTTGCACGAGTTTAGTGTGACCGGATTTTTGTTTTGTTATTGAAGTAATCAAGCAGTTTCATTTTAGCATCCGCAGGGGACAGAAGGAGCTGTAATGATATATTGGCAATAAATAATAGAGGTGTCTTTATCCCTAAACGATAAAGGTAACAAAACTGTAACCATTTTCGTGCGTTACCTGATTGACGGAGATGTTTTGCCAATATATAATCAAATCAAACAGAACACGGAGGGATTGTTATGAAAAAAATAATCAGCTTATTACTTTTTGCGGTTTTAGTTATGTCGTTTTCCGCCTGCTCAGAGGACACGGCACAAAACAGCTCGGCAAAGGACGATTCGTCTGGGCAGATACAGTCGGATGCTTCTGTAAGCAGTAAGCAGGAGGTTTCCTCATCGCCGATAGATACCGACAGCTCAAATGAAGGTACGGTTAACGGAAATATCCAAGAGGAAAACGAGTCGGAAAATGAGCCTGAAACAAATGAAGAGGAGCAACCCGACGTCACCGAAGAGGAAAACGAGATAAAGAGCGATGCCGTAACGGGATTGACGGCAAGCGGAACCATTGATACAAGCCCCAAGCTTACATACACTGCGACGGTAGAACTTCAAAACCGCACCGAAACCTCGGTTGAAATGCGTATAAGATGGACCACCACTGTAGGTGCCAAGAGCTTTACCTACTACGGACAGAGATTTAAGGCGTCGGCTCAAAATGTGGATTTTGGTACCGTAATTGTCAGCGAATACGGAGAGCTTTCCACCCCTGATGATATAAAGCAGGAGGCTACCGTATTTTCGGATTGGAATACAGTAGAGCTTGACACGGCAGAGGAGACCGCAGTTGATATGATTGTTTATTATTATCAGACCGGCCCGTCGGGCAACGATACCACAATAAAGCAGCAAACGTCCGGACTTGACCTTACCTGGAAGGTAACTGTTCCCGCCGCATAAAGAAAAAACACCCCCGACAGACCTTCGACCTGTCGGGGGTTAATTTTAAACATTAAATCTGAAAAGGACTATATCTCCGTCCTGCACGACGTATTCCTTACCCTCGCTTCGAACAAGGCCCTTTTCCTTGGCTGCCGCCATATTTTTATACTTCATAAACTCATCATAGGCGATAACCTCTGCACGAATAAAGCCTCTTTCAAAGTCGGAGTGGATCTTTCCTGCCGCCTGAGGAGCCTTGGTACCTGCCTTGATGGTCCAGGCCTTGACTTCAAGCTCACCTGCGGTGAGATAGCTTATAAGACCGAGAAGCGTGTAGCACTCCTTAATAAGTCTGTCAAGACCGCTGCTCTCAACGCCAAGCTCCGAAAGGAACATCTCCTTTTCGTCATCGGGAAGGTCTGCAAGCTGCTCCTCAAGACCTGCACAGATGGGGAGTACGCCGCTGCCCTCACTTTGAGCGATCTCGCGGACCTTCTGGTAGTTGGCATTTGTGTCAACACCCGATGAAAAATCCTCCTCGCTCATATTACAGGCATATATTACCTTTTTGGAGGAAAGCAGACCGTAGTCATCAAAAATTGCCTGTTCTTCATCGTTAAGGTCGGCAAGACGAGCAGGCTTGCCCTCTAATAAAAGTGCGTTTACCTTATCGCAAAGGTCAACCTCTAATTGATACTTCTTATCTCCCTTTAATGCCTTGACCGCCTTGTCACGACGCTTTTGAAGTGTTTCCATATCCGCAAATATAAGCTCAAGATTAATTATCTCGATATCTCTTGCGGCATCAACACTGCCCTCAACGTGTGTGATATCGGTGGATTCAAAGCAACGTACAACGTGAACTATTGCATCGCACTCACGAATGTGTGAAAGGAACTTATTACCAAGACCTTCACCCTTACTTGCGCCCTTTACAAGACCCGCAATATCGACAAATTCAACCGAAGCGGGAACGGTACGCTTGGGGTTATGTATTTTTGTAAGCTCATCAAGACGCTCGTCGGGTACCGCAACAATACCAACGTTCGGGTCGATGGTGCAAAACGGATAGTTTGCACTTTGTGCACCAGCATTGGTTATAGCATTAAACAGTGTGGATTTTCCGACATTGGGAAGTCCTACAATACCGAGTTTCATTAAAATTCCTGCCTTTTTTAAAATTTACCCGTTAAGTATATCAAAAGATCTACAGTTTTTCAACATATAAATAACTATTCAACACCTAAAAACAACGGGTTTGTCGAAATTCGTTGATTTTTGTAAGGAATAGTGTTATAATATTTTCCGTATTTTAAATGGGAGTAGTATATGGATATTGAGAAGATGCTGAAAAAGAGAATACCCCTTTTACACGAGAAAAGAGATGCAGTTTTGTCGCTTCTCAGGTACTCTCTTGTATATATTGTTTCGCTGATCCACTTTGAGCTTTTGCTCAGAACGCAGATCGGCTTTAACGGCGTTGTGTTAAGCCTTGTGTTGGCGGTGGTCTCGGGAGCGTTTTTGGGACTCTTTGCAAAATGGCTTTGCAGGGTGTTTGAAAGGGATATAAAGCATCTGGCATTATTCATACCTACCGCTTTTTATATTGCTCAGATAATCGGATTAAGACGTAACGGAACGCCATTTTTTATGTTCGTTACAAACGGTACTGTTTTAAAAGAAGAGTTTAATATACCCTTCAATACGTTTTGGGGCTGTGTCGGTTGGATGGCACTTTTACTTGCCCCGGTTTTACTTGTATACGGCAAAAAGCTTTTCGACAGATTTGTCACCCTTAACAATGAAATAAAGACAGAGATAAAGCAGTATTTAAAATATACCGGCATTTTTGCCGCCGCACTTATATATTGGGAGCTTTTACTGCTCACACAGATAGGCTTTGAGGGAATGACCTTCTATTTCCTTTTGTTTATTACCCCGTGGGCATTGCTTCTTGCCGCACTTACGGGTTGGTTCAAGGGAAAGCTTAACCGCATACTTACCCCCGTGGTAATGGCACTGCCTTGCGTGTACTACACCGCACAGCTTGTATATTACAGAATCTTCGGTTCACTCTTCTCGGTATCTATGATGGGTATGGCGGAGGATGCCGCAACCGACTTCAGCTGGGCACTTATGTCCACCGTAAAGGAATCGTGGCTGTGGATACTTCTTTGCATCCTTCCCGTAATTCTTACGGTATTGGCTTCAATATTTATTAAGAAGAAGATATTTTCGGGCTACCGCCATTACCTGCACGGTGTTGTGGTGGTAAAGGCCATCGCTCTTTGGATGGTGGCAGCCTTGATGCTTGGAATATTCGGTGTCGGTGACGGTACTGCTTATGAGGCATTCCATTCAAATCTTGTAGATACAGATACCGCCTCAAGCCGCCTTGGAGCCCTTACAAACTCCGCTATGGAGGGCTGGGTAAGGTTCTTCGGAGGGGAAGAGGAGGAGGAAACCACCGAAACCATCACTCCCATAACTCCCCCCGCATCCATTGATGTTCCTCAGGTTGATTCATCCCCAAATCAACTCTCAAATATTGATTTTACAGCCTTAAAGTCCAAAACTACCAATAAAAAGATTCAGGAGCTTTGTGATTATTTTGCATCGGTTGCTCCTACCAACAAAAACGAATATACCGGTAAATTTAAGGATTATAACCTTATCTACATATGTGCGGAATCCTACTGCAAATATGCAATACATCCCGAAGTTACCCCCACCCTTTATAAAATGTCGCAGGGCGGTATTGTCCTTAATAACTACTACAATTCCTATAAGAACACCACCACAAACGGTGAGTTCTCCTTTATGACGGGTCTTTGGCCGGATGTTTCACGCCACGCCAAAAACGGTACCGCAGTCGGCAGCTTTGCTCAGTCGTCGGATAACCTTATCCCCTTTACACTCGGAAATCTGTTTAATACAAAGGGTGTAAAGAGCCTTGCATACCACAACTACTACGGATATTACTACCGTCGTTCCACCACCCACCCCAATCTTGGTTATACATCAAGGTTTATGAGCAATAAAAAGGGTGACGGCGGAATGAAGTTTTCTACCCGTTGGCCTGCATCCGACTATGAAATGATGCAGCAGTCGGTGGATGAGTTTATAAACGAAGATCAGTTCAATGTCTACTATATGACCTTCTCGGGTCACGGTCCCTATGCATATGAAAATCCCATATGTGCAAAGAATGTAGAAAAGGTAAGAAAGCTGGTTAAGGGCGAAAAGCTTACCGAAGGCGCAAAGCATTACCTTGCCGCAAATATGGAGCTTGATATGGGCCTTGAGTATCTTCTCAAAAGACTTGAAGAGGCAGGAAAGCTCGAAAAGACCCTTATCGTATTAACGGGTGACCATTATCCGTATTATCTTATCGACAGTACCTACAACTCCCTTGCAGGTGAAAAGGTAGAGGCTAATTTCGGTAAGTATGAATCCTCCTGCATTATGTACTGTGCCGGAATGGAGCCCATTCAGGTGGATACACCCTGCTGTAACGTAGACATTCTCCCCACAGTTCTTAACCTTTTCGGTCTTGAGTATGATTCAAGACTGCTTCCCGGTCAGGATATATTTGCTTCGACGGTACACGTGGCACAGCTTTATAATAAGAGCTTTGTAACCGACAAGGTAAAATACAACGCCTCTAACGGCAAGGCGACCTGGCTTGATACCGCTTCGGATATGACCGACCAGGAAAAGAAGGAGTATCTTGAATACCTTAAATCCCTTGTAAAATCAAGGTACGCAGTATCCCTCGAAATGATGGACACCGACTTCTTCAAATTCGTAATGGACAACAGCTAAACCAAAAGCACCGAGTTTCTCGGTGCTTTTTTGTTTGCAATATATTTGTCCTTGCCCCATCTGAGAGGGATGCAGAATGTAGGGTATCTGTGTTGATTTTCGAAACTGACCGGCGTGCGCCTTTGTTGCAAAAAAGATTGCTTCATCCAATATTTTTCCCATATTATCTCCTCCTATGTTTTTTCGTATTTATTATATCACGGTGCATGTCCGACAAATAGGACTTTTGCCGCAGAAAACCGCTTCGGGTGTTCCGAAGCGGTTTTAATTAATCCTTTTGGGAGCGGAAGACGTTTGCGACCTCGCTGATGGTTATGTAGGCGTCTTTATCTATTTTATGAACGATGGATTTCATCCTGCCTACCTGAAAACGGTTTACAATGAAATAAACCGCCGTTTTGTTTGCATCCGAATAATAACCCTTTGCGGGAATTACGGTCATTCCTCGCGAAAACTCCTCGCTTAACGCGGCGCAGACCTTATCCGATTTTGAGGTTATTATCATAGCGGCTTTTGAACGGTCGATACCCTCAACAATAAAGTCCACTGCCTGAAGTCCTGCGGCATACGTAATTACCGAGTAAAGCGGAAGCATCCAGCTTTTCAGCACGATACCGCAGATAACGTAAAGGATACAGTTATATATCATTACGAAGTTTCCGACCGTAAGGGTAAGCTTTTTTGCAAAGATCACGGCAAGAACCTCAATGCCGTCCATTGCACCGCCAAACCTAATTGCAAGACCGCTGCCCACACCCGAAATTATTCCGCCGAATACAGAGCAAAGAATAAGATCGTCACCTCCGATGGGTGAAGAGGTGGCAGAGGGAACCAAGATGAAATTTTGAATAATAAAAGCGGCAACCGAATACACAAAAACGGTGTAGATGGCATACAGAGTAAATGCCTTGCCCTGCTTTTTCAGTCCGTACAAAAACAACGGCACGTTGAGTACAACAAGAAAGATCGAAAGACTCATACATTCGGGAGTTACGCTGCTTAAAAACATAGAAGTACCCGAAATACCGCTGTCAAACAGCTTAACGGGGGATAAAAACACCGTAATTCCGAATGCGTTAATAATACCCGCAACGGTAAGCATAATGATGTTTACAGCAACCGAGCCCTCGCGAATCTTATTTATAAGCCTTCTCATAATTCACCCTCTAATGCCGATATATCATTGCATATTATGTCTGCACCTGCATTTTCAAGCTGGTCGATATCACGAAAACCCCAGCTTACCGAAATGCAGGGGATACCCGCGTTTCTTGCCGTTTCGATATCCACCTCACTGTCGCCGACATATACAGTGTTATTTTTATTGGCACCAAGCAGCCTCATAGCCTCGAAAACCGAATCGGGACAGGGCTTTTTACGTACGCCCTGCTTTTCGTTTTCGCCAATTGCAATATCAATGATATCCTCAAAATGCTCCTTGCATAAAATCTTAACGGCAAAATCTGCCTTGTTTGAGACCACCGCCTGACCGTAACCCGCCTGCTTCAAGCGGGATATAAGCGATAAAACTCCCTCATATGGAGCAGTGTTTTCTCTGCAATGCTCTGCATAGTAGCCGGTAAAAAACTCAAAGGCCTGTGCACCTACATTTTCACCCGCCTCGCCTACGGCACTTTTCATAAGATTTTTAATGCCGTGACCTACAAACTGTCTTACCGCATCTCGTGAATGGGTGGGTAAGGAGTACCTTTTCATAGTAACGTTGATGCTGTTGGTAAGATCGTCAAGCGTATCAAGAAGGGTTCCGTCAAGATCCCAGATTATAAAGCGGTATTTATTCATTACTTTACCTCTTTTTTGAATTTAAGACCCGACCACAGTATTACTATGAACTGAGAAGGGATACCTATGATAAATAATGCCCAGAAGTTAAAACTAAAGTACAAAAGGCAGGTAAGGTAGGCGCAAAGAAGCACCGACCATATGATAAAGGAAATATACATAAACCTCAGCCTTTTGCCGTGACCCCATATACAGTTAAATATGAGAAGCACGACGAGTGTACAGGGTATGGCGTATATAAAACACATCCACTCGTGTCTGAAATCGGGTGCGACCGTAATCGTAAAAGAGAAAACGGCGGTGGCAAGAAACCACACCAAAGAAGCCGACAAAAGTGTAATAAGATTTCGGTTACGTTTTGAAATGGGAACCTTTTTGTGAACGGGTATATAGTCGGAATGATCCTCGGTAAGAAGATAATCTACACTTACCTCAAAAAGCTCCGCAATGGTTTTTAAAACAGCAATATCGGGAACACTTTCGCCACGCTCCCATTTTGAAACCGCCTTGTCGGAATAGTTAAGCCTTTCGGCAAGCTCTGCCTGGGTCAGCTTTTGCTTTTTGCGAAGAGCGGTAATGTTTTTTGATATGATGATTTTCAGATCCTGCATATTATCACCTCAAAAAAAGTATACCAAAAAAAATATGCGGATTCAACAACAAATTGTAAATATTCTACCGCAAAAAATGCCCGGTAGAATTTTCTCTACCGAGCTTAAGGCTCCCTTTCAAGCCGAGCGTTGTTAAGTTTTTTGACCGAATATTCACCCGGTGTTACCCCGTACTGCTTTTTAAAGCATTTTGTAAAGTATACAGGGTCTGAAAAGCCGCTTTGGTTTGCCGCATCTGAAACACGGGCACCAAGCTTTAGCAGATTTTTGGAATGCTCAAGGCGGGTTATCTTCAGATACTGCATTGGGGTAAGCTTTGTTTCCTGCTTGAAGCGTCTGCAAAAATAAGCCTCTGCATATCCAAACATATGGCTTAACTTTTCTGTGGTTATGGCCTCTCTGAAATGCTCCGTAATGTAATCGGTTACGGCGGAAATTTTATCACTGGCGGTAAACCTCACCGATGACGCTGCGGCGGTGTAATCCCTATGCAAAATACCCAGAAGCAAATAAATATATCCCTGAACGGTTATGGGTGAAGGATTACTGTCGTATTCAATGGCAATGTTTTTTGCAAGCTCTCTTATGCGGATGTCGTCGATATGTGCCTTAAAGCTGATGCGTGTCGCCGACAGATCCTCGGTAAAGCTTTTAACGGCGGGTGTAGAGTTTCTTAAAAGGGAAAGATCTATCATAAGCATCTGATACTTTGCACCGTTGTCAAAGGTGGTTGCAGTATGTACTCTACAGGGCGAAATTACCGCCGCCTGACCGGGATTTATGGTGTATTTTTCATTATCTATTTCAATATTCAGACCGCCCTCATGCACCAAAAGTATCTCAAGTCGGTCATGCCAGTGAGGGCTGAAAACCCGTCGGTTTGGCTTTCCGTTGTAAAACTTGCACCTTAAGGGAATGTTGAGCTGAAGTTCGGGCATTTTTTCTTTTAAAATGTCGTAGTTTTTCATGGAATTCCCCCTTTTTAAAAAGTATAACATACATTTTTAGGTTGTCAAAGCAAATTTATTAATGATTTAAGCAGATTTAAGTTTCAAAGCGTATAATTTCTTGCAAGAGGTGCATTATGGCTTACGAAACGGTATTTAAACGGTATGAAATCAAATATATTTTAAGCACCGATCAGTTTGAAAAAATGATCGGCTTTATAAGCGACCGCACCTATCCCGATAAATACGGTGAAACCACCATACGAAACCTCTACTACGATACCCCCACATACCTGCTCATACGCAGAAGTATAGAAAAACCCGAGTACAAGGAAAAGCTGAGAATAAGAAGCTACAAAACCGCAACCGATGAGTCTACGGTCTTTGCTGAGCTTAAAAAGAAGTACAAAAGGGTGGTTTATAAACGAAGGGTGGATATCTCCTTAAAAGAGGCGACGGATTGGTTTTCGGGCAGGATATCAAAAGACCGTACCCAGATACAGCGAGAGATAGATTATGCGCTAAGGCTTTATAAAGAGCTTCGTCCTACCGTCTTTTTAAGTTATGACCGACAGGCCTTTTATTCAAAGGAGGATGACGGATTTAGAATCACCTTTGATAAAAATATATTGGCACGAACCGCCGACCTCACCCTTGCGGGAGAGGTGTACGGACAAAGGATTCTGGATGAAGACAAGGTGCTTATGGAGCTTAAATGCTCCGGAGCCATTCCGCTTTGGATGGCAAGGTATTTAAGCGACAACCAAATATTCAAGACCTCGTTTTCCAAATACGGAACCGCATATCAGAAACTGATTTTTAATAAGGAGAATACAAATGCTTGATTCATTATTTAAAGGACTTTTTGACTCACCGACCGCCTCTGTAATAAGCGTTACGGATTTTCTTATCTGCCTTGGTGCGGCGCTGGTTATAGGCGTTATTATGGCACTGAGCTATATGTATAAGACCCGCTATACAAAGAGCTTTGTGGTGACCCTTGCACTGCTTCCGTCGGTGGTATGTGTTGTAATTATGATGGTAAACGGTAATGTCGGAACGGGTGTTGCGGTAGCGGGTGCCTTTTCGCTTGTCAGATTCCGTTCCGCACCCGGCACAGCCAAGGAGATATGCACATTGTTTTTGGCAATGGGAGCAGGTCTGATAGTCGGAATGGGATATGTCGGATATGCGTTTTTATTTACGGTTATTATGTGTGTTGTATTTTTGTTTTACAGTCACATTAATATTTCAAAGGGCAAAAATGCAGCCTGCTACAAGACGGTAAATATAACCATTCCCGAAGGACTTGACTACACAAATGTATTTGAGGATGTATTTGAGGAATACTGTGCAGAATACGAGGTAATAAAGGTCAAGACCGTAAATCTTGGCAGTATGTTCCGCATTACATACAACATCCGACTTAAAAGCACGGATGTTGAAAAGAAGATGATAGACGATCTCCGTATCAGAAACGGAAATCTTGAGATTACGGTATCAAAACAGGAAACGGTGGCTTATGAACTTTAAACAGATAAAAACGGTATTATTACTTTTGGTTGCTTTTTGCGTTGCTTTTGCGGGATGCGGTGATGAAGCCGCATCAAGCACATCGTCAAACGCTGTGAGCACACCCACACCTACTGAAGCAACATTTGATCTGACCGATGATGATATGTTTACCGACCGAGACGGTGAAATTGAGGTAGACGAGAAAAACGCAATAGCGGTCTTACTAAAGGGAAGCTCCGCCGAGTGCAGCTCGAAAAATGTTGAAATTTCGGGCACAAAGGTGACCGTAAAGGCAGACGGAACCTATATTTTCAGCGGTTCGCTGGATAACGGAATGATAATAGTTGATGCGGGCGATACTGCAAAGCCGCAGATAGTGTTAAAGGGTGCAACGGTAAACAGCGGCAGCTCAGCCGCACTTTATGTCAAAACGGCGGATAAGGTATTTGTTACACTTTATGACGGTACTCAAAACTCCCTTACAAACGGCGGAGGCTTTACCGCCATAGACGAAAACAATATAGATTCTGCCCTCTTTTCAAAGGCAGACCTTACCCTTAACGGAAAGGGAGGTCTTACGGTCAACTCTCCTGCAGGTCACGGCATAGTTTCAAAGGATGACCTTGTGGTTACGGGCGGAAGCTACACACTTACCACCTCTGCCCATGCAATCGATGCCAACGATTCGGTCAGAATATCCGACTCAACCTTTAGTATTGCATCGGGTAAGGACGGAATACATTGTGAAAATGATGAGGATGCCGAAAAGGGCTTTGTTTATATATCATCAGGCAGCTTTGATATAACCGCC
>JAFUPP010000004.1 GCA_017481115.1 Clostridia bacterium
CCCGCTACCATTGAAAGCTGCTTGTAAAGCTGGGGGGATTGGGGAAGCGCATAAAAGCTACCCTTGTGAATACGTGAGGGTACAAGGAAGTCTCTTGCACCTTCAGGTGTGCTCTTAATAAGCATCGGGGTCTCTATCTCGATAAAGCCGTTTTCATCAAAATAGTCTCTTGTAATTTTGGTTATCTTGTGACGCATAAGAATATTTTGCTGAAGGTCGGGACGTCTTAAATCAAGATAACGGTATTTAAGTCTTAACTCCTCCTTAACGGGAGAGTTTTCGGTGATCTCAAAGGGAAGTGTTACGGCGCGGGAAAGGATCTTAAGCTCGGTAACGCCTATCTCTACCTCACCTGTGGGAATCTCGGTATTGACGGAAGAACGGATGCGGACAACACCCTTTGCCATAACTACAAACTCACTGCGAAGTGAGGATGCCTTTTCAAAAATTTCTCTGTCTGTTGCATCGTCAAAGGCAAGCTGAATAATGCCGGTGCGATCTCTTACATCGGTAAAAATAAGGTTTCCGAGGTCACGGTTTCTCTGCACAAATCCGCAAACTACAACCGTTTCTCCTTCGTTTGATGCACGGAGCGTTCCGCAATAATGTGTACGCTTCATACCCTCTAATCTGTCGTTACTTAAAGCCATTTTCTTACTCCTATTTCATAAGATCTGCAGAAAGCTCCAGCTCCTCAAGAGCCTCGTTTATCTGCATATCGTAGATTTCATTGCAAATATTTTCTATTTTAACCGTCTTTTGCTCACCGGTTGCCATATTTTTAAGCACGGCCTCGCCGCTTTCAAGCTCACTGTCGCCAATGACCACCGTGCATTTTGCACCTATTTTATCGGCATATTTCATCTGAGCCTTAACGCTGCGGTTCATAATATCCGAAAGGGCATAAAAGCCTTCAATACGAAGTCTTTCGCATATATCCGCCGCCTTTATTTTTGCGGCATCACCCATACTTGCTATGTAAAGTGCGGGGCGATTTGGCTCGGGGAACTCACAGCCCTGTGCCTCCATAAGCAAAAGCAGTCTTTCAAGTCCGAGACCAAAGCCGAGTCCCGGATATCTCTTATCACCCATATCCTCGGTAAGTCCGTCGTATCTTCCACCGCCGCAAACGGTGCCCTGTGCACCTATTTCGGTGGTGACAAACTCAAAAACGGTACGGGTGTAATAATCAAGTCCTCTGACTATTCTGGGGTCGATAGAAAACTCTATTCCTCTGCTTGTAAGGGCGGTCTTTAAGCCCTCAAAGTGTTGCTTACAGTCATCGCAAAGGTAGTCTAAAATTATGGGGGATCTTTCGGCAATACCCTTACATACGGGACTCTTGCAGTCGAGTATTCGCATAGGATTGCGGTCAAGTCGGTCAAGACAGGTGCCGCAAAGTTCACCCTTAAACTCATCAAAATATGCCTTTAGTGCATCGTGATAACGCTTTCTGCACTCGGGACAGCCTATGGAGTTTATCTTAAGCTCAAGATTTCTGATTCCAAGTGTCTTGAATGCCGAGTCGGCAAGGCTTATGACCTCTGCATCGGCAAGAAAGCTCTCTGCACCAAAGCACTCAACACCAAACTGATGGAATTCTCGAAGTCTGCCAGCCTGCGGCTTTTCATATCGGTAACAGGATACAAGATAGCTTACCTTTGCGGGTAACGCATCGTTTAAAACGCCGTGCTGAAGCAGGGCTCTTGCGGTACCTGCAGTACCCTCGGGACGAAGGGTGATGCTTCTTTCTCCCTTGTCGAAAAATGTATACATCTCCTTTTGAACAACATCGGTGGTGTCACCTACCGAACGTGTAAAAAGCTCGGTGTGTTCAAAAACGGGAATTCTTATCTCCTTAAAGCCGTAAAGGGAGGCTACCTCCATAAGTGTCTGCTCAATATACTGCCATTTGTAGCTTTCCGAGGGCAGTACGTCGCCTGTTCCTCTGGGTCCGTTTGTAATAAGTGCCATATTTATACCTCTTATGAATTGATGATTGCTCTCCAGTCGAGATCTCCGCGGTCAAGACCGTGAATGAGCACCTCGGCGGTGGCTATATTTGTTGCGATGGGTACCGTATGAACATCGCAAAGTCTTGTAACCTCTGTTTGATCGGGTTCCTGAGGCTTGGGGTTCAAGGGATCTCCGAAGAAGAGGACCATATCTATTTCATCGCAGGCTATTCTCGATTCTATCTGCTGAACGCCCACCGATCCGCTGAAAAAGGAGGTTATTTCAAGGCCTGTTGCCTCGGCTACGAGTTTACCTGTTCGTCCTGTTGCGCAAATTTTATGTCGGGATAAAATTCCGCAGTATGCGATACAAAACTGTACCATAAGCTCTTTTTTGGATTCGTGTGCTATAAGTGCTATATTCATATTTTACCTCCTGTTATGAATAATTAAATTTTCTTTGCCTTGGGAAGAGGTATCCTCTCACCCTTTAATCTTTTTGCTATTCTTAAAAACGCTCCCGCAGCCCTTCCCTTTTTTACGGGAACACCGAGTATTGCGTTTTTATGTGCCAATGTATCCTGAGGTACAATGCCGATAAGCTGTACCTCGGTACGATCTATCATATTATCCGCATTGGCATAAAGACCCTTTTTGACAAGGGAATACTCCATACGGTTAATGATAAGTCTTGCCCTTGCATCCCCCAGCCTTTCGGCCTGCTTTGCCGCCGTTTCGGCATCCCGGATGCTTACGGGCTCGGGGGTGGAGATGACTAAAAATCTGTCCGCCGCCTTTACCGCCGCTTCAAAATCACCGCCTATTCCTGCAGGTGAGTCGAGTATGATAAAATCAAATATTTCGGCGGCATCCTTCATCTTTTGCTTAAAGGTATCGGCATTTTCGGAGAGCGAATTATCCCTTGCCGCAGATATTACATAAAGCCCGAAGGTTCCGTCAACGGCTACCGCCGCTTCGCTTACCTCCGCCTCGCCGTTTATTACGTCGGTAAGGTCAAACGCCGAGTTTTGGGAGGTGGAGAGCATAAGGTCAAGACAGCGAAGTCTTGAGTCACAGTCGACAAGCAGCACCTTTGAGCCAAGAAGCGTAAGTGCGGTACCAAGTCCCGCAGAAACGGTGCTTTTACCGACACCGCCCTTACCGGATATTACGGTTATAATACTACCCATTTCGCACCTCACATCAAAACGTTTGCATTGGGAGCAACATAAGTTTCTCCGTGATAGGAGAAGTAATAATTGTATATCTCCTTTGCGACCTGTGCCACGTGGGAGCCGTAGCCACCCTTTTCAATAATTACTATTACCGAAATTTCGGGATTTTCAAAGGGAGCGTAGGAAATAAAGAGTGCGTTGTTCTTCATTTCTCCGTTTACAAGCACCTGTGCTGTACCCGTCTTACCGCCTATCTCAATTTTAAAGTTACGGAAGACCGAGGATACCGTACCGTCGGTAGCAACCGAGTGCATTCCCTGTTTTACCGTGTTATAGTATTTTTGTTCAATACCGCTTGTGGCAACCGTTTCCGGCTTTGTTTCCATAACCGTTTGGGAAAGGTCGTAGGAATAAACGCTGTCGATAAGATGAGCCTTGTATCTTGTTCCGTTATTAACTATACTGCTGGCATATACCGCCATCTGAAGCGGGGTAAAAAGGTTATCCGACTGACCGATGGCAGCCTGAATGGTATCACCGGGGTTCCACACCGCATTAAGCTTTTCGCGGTAGTCGGGACCTGCAAGAACACCTGCACTCTCCTCTATCTCAACGCCCGTTTTGACACCAAGACCAAAGGTCTGACAAAACTTATTAAGAGTTAAAATACCCGTTCTTCTGCCGACCTCAAAGAAGAAGTAGTTGCAGGAATAGGTTATTGCGTTTTTAACGTCAAGCGGACCGTGTCTTGAAAGACAGGAGGGCTGGAAGTCGTCGTAATACTTATATTTTTTCTGACAGTCGATATATTCGGTGGTGGATATGGCACCCGACTGAAGTCCCGAAAGGGCGGTGGCGGGTTTGAATGTAGAGCCCGGCTCGTAGGTGCCCATAAATGCTCGGTTAAAGAGCGGATTACCCTCTGCCACCAAAAGCGACTCGTAGTTTTCAACATACGTTTCCATATCATACGAAGGATATTTTACCGCCGCAAGAACCGCATTTGATGCGTTGTGTATTACCACAACAGAACCCGCATTGGCTTCGGGGGCTCTGTTTGCCTGTAAATATTTAATACGCTTTTCAAGTGACTTGTAGGCAAAGTCCTGCAGATCCTTATCAATGGTGAGCATTACGGTATCACCGTTTACGGCGGCGGTGGTTATCTCGTTGGAGATGACGTTGCCGTAAACATCCTGCTTTATTTTTCTGACACCGTTTGTGCCGTGGAGATACTGCTCTGCCGCAAGTTCAATACCGCTTTTACCCGTAATGTCATCGTAGGAATAGCCCTTGTCCTTAAGCTTTTCCCACTCCTCCGCATACACGGGGCCGCTGGTGCCTACTATGTTTGCGGCGGTGTTGCCGACATTATAGCTTCTCTGCGAGGTGACCTCTATATCCACACCCTTGAAAAGAGTGGTGTTTTCCTTGATTTTGGTCATGGTCTTTTCGCCGACACTCTCCGAAAAGGTGAAGGGAACGGCGGTGGAGTAGTCAAGATATTCCATCGAAAATCTGACACCCATAATAAGACGCTTTTGATAGGATGTATATTCATCCAGCTTATAACGCTGGATCATCTCGTCAACGCAGTTTTGTGCGGTGGCGTAGTGGTTGAGACCCAACACCTTTATTAGTGAATCCACCATATCCTTGTTGCTTTCGCCCTTATCGGTCTCGGTGATAAACTCATACGGCTCGTTTTGTGAAATGGGAAGAAGGTCGATCCATTCCTCCCCGTTTTGCATCAAGAGCTTTGAAAGCTCGATTATTACATTATTTACCCTTGAGGTCTCAAGATATGCACGGTCAAAAATTACCGAATATCCGTCGGTATTATAGGCAAGAGCCTTGCCGTTGCGGTCAACGATCTGACCGCGGGATGCATTTATAACAAGGTTTCTTACGCTGACCGAGTTTGATGTACTGACATAGTTTGAGGAGTAGATATGAAGATTTGCTACCGAGCCGCCGAATATTGCCACACATACTGCAAGTATTACGCAAAGTGCCGTAATTCTGGGGCTTTTTTTCTTTTCGTTGCGGTATATCATATCTTCACTCCTTTCAAAAAATTAAAGCTTTATGTCAGTCCTGCTGATGCTTTATGCATATCCACTTAACAAGCGGATAGAAAATTACTATAAATACGACGGTGTATAAAACGGTGGGGAGTATCTGACGGTAGTAGGCAAAAAATATGCCATCCTTGCCCCTGAAAAGATAGTAGACCATCCAGTATACCGTCTGATGTAAAAAGGCGATAGCGGTGGTAACCGCCAGAGCCGAATAAAAGTTTTCCACAAAAAAGTGTCTTGCAATAAGTCCTGCAAGAAAGGCTAGAATACAAAGGGTGACGGTGGAAAAGATACCGCCGTTCACACTGTAAAGATCCAGAAGCATTCCCGCAAAAAGACCGAAATACCCCGCTGCTATCTCCTTTTCAAAAAGGGCTATCGCCGCAATAAAGGGGATAAGCACTACCGGATAACAGTCGAAAAAATCCGGCAAAAGCCTTGGAATAGATGCGATTATAAAGGAAAGGAGCATACAAACCGAAAGAACGGTATACCGTATATATCCGTTTCGCTTCATATGGACTCTCCTTTCTGATTATTCTACGGGTTGTTGTATCTCAACCTCTTCACCCTGCTTCTCATCCGATGCAAAGGATGTCAGTATCATTACCCTTTTAAGATCCGAAATATCGGCGGCGGGAATGATGGTGGCGTATGATGAAACGCTGGTTTCATCCTGCCTTACCTCGCCTACCGTTCCGATAACAAGACCTGCGGGGAAAAGACCGCCAAGGCCGGAGGTTATGATGTAGTCACCGTTTGCAATAGACGTCTTTGAGGACAGATAGTTCATTCTGCAATATCCGTCTGCCGAAAGGGTGGGATTGGAGGTAACTATACCGTACTCACCCGTTCTTGTTGCATACGCTCCCACATTTATGTTTGAGGAAAGCAGACTTGCAACGGTGCTGTAGGTTGCCTGAATATTTGTAACGTATCCCACAACTCCCTGTGCGGTTATTACAGGATCGTTAAGGGATATACCGTCCAGCGTTCCCTTGTCTATCGTGAAGGAAAGGTTGCCGTCGGTAAAATCCACCGCAATTACGGTAGCAGATGCCATTTCGTAGTCTTCGTTGGATTTTTTTATCTCCAGAAACTCCCTCAAAAACTCATTTTCGCTTCTGTAAGCGTCAAAGTCGATGAGATTCTGGGTGGTCTCGTTAAGCTGGGTCTTCAGCTTTTCGTTTTCCTCTCTTAACTGATCGTTATAGTGATATGTGGCAAAAAACTCCGACACCGAATCACCGATATACGTAGCAAAACGCTGTATGGGGGTTACGACCGCGCCAAGCAGAGTGCTTTGCGGCTCCATCCACATTCCGATAAGGCCCGAAACGGTGGATATGATTATAAGAAAGGATAAAATAAGCACAAGACACTTGAAGCTTCTTCTTTTTAGAAAAAACCTATCCAATGTATCGGTCTCCTTTACTGAAAATTACTGATATTTTCTCTTTCTCTCGTAGTAGTCCATCGGAATACCCATCTCAAGACGGCGGAGAGTTCCCTGTGCAACGCAGTCCATCGGATTTGCCGAGACGGTGGCGTTAATGCCCGTTTCCTTGGTGATAAGCTCCGAAAGTCCCTTTAAGAGTGCGCCGCCGCCGGTAAGGGTAATGCCCTTTTCGATAACGTCCGCCGCAAGCTCGGGGGGAGTCTTTTCAAGCACCAGCTTTAAGGAGTCTATTATCTCGCTTAAGGGCTGTGCCAATGCCTCACGTATCTCCTCAGGGGTGATATCTACGTTTTTGGGAAGACCGTCAACAAGGTTTCTTCCCTTTACTACTATCGGCTTTTCATCCTCAAAGGGAAGTGCAGAGCCGATAGATATCTTTATCTGCTCGGCGGTGCGTTCGCCTATAAGCAGATTGTGCTTTCTTCTGATGTAGGTAATTATTGCCTCATCCATATCGTCACCTGCAATACGGCAGGACTGACTTGCTACTATGTCTCCGAGCGATACTATTGCGATATCGGTGGTTCCTCCGCCTATATCCATAAGCATTGAGCCGGATGCATCAAATGCGGGAAGTCCTGCACCTATTGCCGCTGCCATCGGCTCTTCAATAAGGTCAACATCCCTTGCACCCGCCTGAATTGCGGCATCGTATACCGCGTGGCTTTCAACCTCGGTAATGCCCGACGGAATACAGATCATAACCCTTGCTCTTGCAAAGAGTGAACCCTTAAGTGCATCCGATATAAACTTTTTAAGCATTGCCGCCGTAACATCAAAGTCATATATAACGCCGTCACGAAGGGGTCTTACCGCAACTATCGAGCCGGGGGTACGGCCGATCATCTCCTTGGCCTCTTTACCTACCGCCTTTACCTCTTCGGTGC
The DNA here is from genome assembly GCA_017481115.1 of Clostridia bacterium. GTDB lineage: Bacteria > Bacillota > Clostridia > Oscillospirales > Acutalibacteraceae > RGIG1913. Next base: position 7,558 of record JAFUPP010000004.1, read on the forward strand.
GGACATCTACCGCAACGACACTGGGCTCTCGCATAATAATGCCCTTGCCCTTTACGCATACTATTGTATTTGCTGTTCCAAGATCTATTCCTATATCACGGGTAAACATATTCCGTCTCCTTTAACTCTTAGGCTAAAAAGTGTATAGTACGCCACTATTAACTATGGTATTATACCAAATTTTTGCAGATTGCACAACCCATTACAAAAAAATATAACCTATTTTTTTGAGCTAAATAATATATATTTATAAATTTTATTAAACTGTTGATAAACCGGCGTCTTTTTGGTATAATTATTCGGTATGAAACAAAGAGGAGTGAGGGTATGGATATTCGGATAGGCGACCGCCTTGTGATGAAGAAGGAACACCCCTGCGGATCAAAGGATTTTGATGTTATCAGGGTGGGTATGGACTTTAAGATCCGCTGTGCAGGTTGCGGCAGAGAGGTAATGGTGCCCCGCTCAAAATGTGAAAAGAACATAAAAAAGGTGTTCAGAGAGGATATACAGGTAGAGATACATGATAGATAAGCTTAAGGAAGTAAGTTTAAAATACGATAAAATAAGCGAGGACCTCGCATCCCCCGAGGTGCTTTCAAACCAGGCGGAGTATACAAGGTTAATGCGTGAATATAAGTCAATGACCCCCATCGTTGAAAAGTTCCGCGAGTACCTTGCCGCCAAGAAAAACTCGGACGAGGCAAAGGAAATGCTGGACGCAGGCGGTCTTGACGAGGAAATGAAGGCACTTTGCGAGGAGGAGTATCTTTCCGAAAAGGCAAAGCTTGAGCCTCTTTTTGAGGAGCTTAAAATACTTATGCTTCCGAAAGATCCCAACGACGACCGTAACGTTATTGTTGAGATACGCGCAGGTGCAGGCGGTGAAGAAGCGGCACTTTTTGCGGGAGTATTATTCAGAATGTACAGTATGTACGCCGAGCAAAAGGGCTATAAGAGTGAGATACTTTCATCAAACGAGACCGAGCTTGGCGGATTTAAGGAAATAAGCTTTTCCATAAACGGCGAGGGTGCCTACTCACGTCTTAAATACGAAAGCGGAGTTCACCGTGTCCAGCGTGTTCCCGAAACCGAGGCACAGGGCAGAATACAGACCTCCACCGTCACCGTTGCGGTGCTTCCCGAGGCGGACGACGTTGAGGTAGAGATAAACCCCGCAGATCTTCAGATAGACACCTACCGTTCGGGCGGTGCAGGCGGTCAGCACGTAAATAAGACCGAGTCTGCAATACGCATCACCCACCTTCCCACAGGTATCATTGTTGAGTGTCAGGACGAAAGAAGTCAGCACAAAAACAAGGACAAGGCCATGAAGGTGCTTAAAAGCCGTATATTAGAGGCAAAACGTGAGGAGCAAAACTCCAAGATCGCAAGTGAAAGAAAGAGTCAGGTAGGTACGGGTGACCGAAGCGAAAGAATACGTACCTATAACTATCCGCAAAGCAGGGTCTCCGACCACCGCATAGGTCTTACTCTGTATCATCTTGATGCCATCGTAAACGGCGCACTTGATGAGGTTATAGATCCGCTTATAATGGCGGCAAGAGCAGAAATGCTCAAGGCAGAAAACGGAGATAACTGATGCTTACCCGTATTTTGACGCCGGACAACGAGGCTATTATCACCGCCGCCAAGCTTTTAAAGGCGGGGCAGATAGCCGCACTTCCCACCGAAACGGTATACGGACTTGCCGCCGATGCTAAAAACGAGGCGGCGGTAAAGGCTATATTTGAGGCAAAGGGCAGACCTCAGGACAACCCGCTGATAGTTCATATTGCGGATATTTCCCAGCTTTATGAGATAGCAGCCGAGATTCCCGACAAGGCGTTGACCCTTGCAGAAAAATTCTGGCCGGGTCCTCTTACCATGATCTTTAAGAAAAAATCGGTCATTCCCGATGTAACCTCGGGCGGACTTGATACCGTAGCGGTAAGGATGCCCTCCCACCCCATAATGCAGGAGATAATAAGACGGGGCAACCTGTTTATTGCGGCTCCAAGTGCAAATATTTCGGGACGCCCAAGCTGTACCAACGCCCTTGACGTCTTTGAGGATTTTAATGGCAAGATCCCCCTTATAATAGACGGCGGAGAGTGTAATATAGGTCTTGAATCCACCGTTTTAAGTCTTGTGACCGATACTCCCACGCTTTTCAGACCCGGCTTTGTAACGGTCGAGCAGCTTGAAGAGACGGTGGGTAAAATAAAGATAAGCGAGGCGGTCACCTCCCCCATAAAACAGGGTGAAAGGGTGCAGTCCCCCGGAATGAAGTACCGTCACTACTCCCCCAATGCTAAGGTGGTGCTGGTGAAGGGAGAACATTCAAAGGTCTGCCAATTTATTAAAGATAAAGAAGACAGCGGCGTTTTTGCTCTTATGTTTGAGGGTGAAAAGCCTATTGATAACTGTCTTTTCTACGGAAAACGAGAGGACAGTGCCGAACAGGCAAAAAATTTGTTTAAACGCTTAAGAGAGGTGGACCGACTCGGTGCAAAAACGGTGTATGTTGAGTGCCCGTCTACGCTTGGTGTAGGTCTTGCGACCTTTAACCGTCTGATTCGTGCCGCCGCATTTGAAATAGTTAATGTATAAGGAGTTAAAATGAAGGATATTTATGTTATAGGCCTTACAGGTCCTACCGGTGCAGGAAAAACCACCGTTGCTAAAATGTTTGAGAAAAAAGGCATAAAGGTAATTGATGCCGACATAATCTCAAGAGAGGTCACAAACCATTCCTCCAGAGGCTTACAGGCATTGACCGTTGCCTTTGGTGAGGAGATATTAAATGAGGACGGCTCACTCAATCGCAAAAAGCTTGCCGATATAGCCTTTTCCTCAAAGGATAACACCCAAAAGCTCAATGATACTCTGCATCCCCTTATAATAATGGAGATTCGCCGTCATATCAGAAAACTGGCTCTTGAGGGCAATAATCTGGTTATTATTGATGCGGCTCTGCTTTTTGAGTCGGACTGCCATTATCTTTGCAACGACGTTATAAGTGTTGTTGCGGATGACAAGATCCGTATAAAACGTATTATGGAGAGGGATAATATATCCGAGGAGTCTGCCCTTAAGCGTATGAAGGCTCAAAAGGAGCTTTCCTTCTACATCAACAACTCAAACCACATCATTTCAAACGGCGAGGACATCTACGCACTTGAATCGAGGGTAAATGAACTCGCCAAAACCATACGAGAGGATGCTAATGAGGTCCATAGGTAAGCTTCTTTTAACCGTTGCGGTTATAGTTGCGGTAATTTTTGTCGGTTGCAAAATATACGACCGTGTCCAGCTTGAGATATATCCTACAAAGTACAGCGAACTGGTGGAAACCTACTCCAAAAGGTACGGTGTAGATAAACATCTCATCTACGCAGTTATAAAATGCGAAAGCGGTTTTGATAAGGATGCCGTATCCTCAATAGGTGCCAAAGGTCTTATGCAGATGACCGACGACACATTTGAGTGGATACAGAAAAAAGAGGGTGTAACCGACCCTAAAGTCCCCCAAAGTCTTTTTACTCCCGATATCTCGATACACTACGGCACAGCCCTTTTAAAGAGGAATCTTGATGAGTTCGGTGACGTAAAGACGGCAGCGGCGGCATACCACGCAGGTTCAAGTGCCGTTCGCGGCTGGCTTGAAAATAAGGAGTATTCAAAGGACGGAAAGACCCTTTCTTATATTCCCTATGAGGATACCCGCAGTTATGCAGAAAGGGTGGTTAAGGTGCAGGCTACCTACAAACAACTGTACGGAGAAAACAATGGATAAAGAATTAATTAAAAAGGCAGGAGAATCGGCAGGACTGCAGCTTTCGGATGAACAGATAAAGCAGTTTTGCGACTATGCCGACTTTCTTGTGGAGTACAACAAAAAGGTAAATCTCACCGCCATAACCGAGGATGAGGATATTGCCGTAAAGCATTTTGAGGATTCTGTAGCACTTTTGAGATTCAAAAACGAGCTTAAAAGTGTGGTGGACGTCGGTACCGGTGCGGGTTTTCCGTCGGTGCCGCTAAAGATAGCATCCCCCGATATTTCACTCACGTTGCTTGATTCACTTAAAAAGCGTCTGACATTTTTGGAGCTTTTATGCAAAAGACTAAAAATTTCGGCAAAAACGGTTCATTCAAGGGCAGAGGACGCAGGTAAAAAGGAGCTTCGTGAAGCCTTTGATACCGCCGTCTCCCGTGCCGTTGCCAATCTTTCGATCCTTTGTGAATACTGTGTTCCGCTTATAAAGGTGGGCGGCTACTTTTATGCCTACAAAAGCGGCAACTGCGACATAGAAATCGAAAACGCGCGAAACATTATCAAAAAGCTTGGCGGCAAGATCGAGGAGGTTTTTGAATTCTCCCTTTCCAACGGCGAAAAGCGTAAAATAATTGCAATAAAAAAGATTTCGCAAACACCGACAAAATATCCCCGAAACACCGCGCAAATTAAGAAAGAAACTATATAATGTAGTGTTTTTTGAATTTTTATTGTAATATACACAAGATATATTGTATTTGAAAATCATCACCCCCGATGCTATTATACATTCGGAGGTGATTTTTTGTTTAGTGTCAAACGCGGAAAAACTGTTTATAACATAGATATAAAGCTGATATCGAGAAACCCCTTTCAGCCTCGCCGTCATTTTGACCGACGGGAATTAGAGGGAATGGCAGATTCAATAAAGCGAAACGGAGTAATACAACCCCTGACGGTCAGAAAGGTGGGCGGCGGCTACGAGCTTATTGCGGGTGAACGCAGACTCAGAGCCTCAAAAATTGCGGGACTTGAAAGTGTGCCCTGCATAGTAACCACCGTTGACGACCGCAGAAGCTCACTTTTGTCGCTTATCGAAAATCTGCAGCGGTGTGATCTCAACTTTTTTGAGGAGGCGGCGGGGCTACGTAATCTTATCGACACCTGGGGAGTAACGCAGGAGGAGGCGGCGATGCGACTTGGCAAAAGCCAATCGGCAATAGCCAATAAAATGCGACTTTTAAGGCTCTCCCCCGATGAACAGATACGAATTTTGCAAACCGGTCTGACCGAGCGTCACGCAAGGGAGCTATTGCGTCTTACAGAGGAGGATATCCGTGCAAATGCGTTGGAGCATATAATAGAACGCTCCTTAAATGTTGAGCAGACCTCCCAATACATTGACCGTCTGCTTGAAAAAAGGGAAAACGAGGAGGAAAACTGCGAACCCATCATAAAAAAGCCGTATCTGGTACGCGACCTGCGACTGTTTATGAACACGCTGTCACGGGCGGTGGAAACAATGAAGAAAAGCGGCGTCAATGCCGAAAGCAGTACCCTCGAAACCGACGAATACATCGAATACAAGGTACATATCGCAAAATAGACACCACCCACCTTACGTGCAACAAGCAATATGTTGTTAGGTAGGGGCGAACTGTCAATGAAGTATACCTCATATTCTTTAAATTTTTGTCAATGAGGTATACCTCAGGTTTTCAAAAAATAACAACTTTCTGTCAATGAGGTACACCTCATATTCTGTAATAATTTTGTCAATGAGGTGTACCTCGTATTTTAAATTTGACAGGCTGAATATTTAAAAGCGGGCGAACACAGTTCGCCCCTACATTCACGTTTGTGTAGCAATATATCGAACCCCGACCGTTTATTTGGTCGGTTTTATTTTTTCTCTCCCTTTCTGCCGACTCTACTCACAGGCTACGCCACCGCTTTAAAGCGTTGAAGTGGCATATAGGGGGATGGTTGTTGGGGTGGGGGAGTGAATCAAGTAAGTTCGACGGGATGAGCAGATACTATCCGCCCCTACGGTTTTCGCTTTTTACTCTCACATCCCCATCTGTGTTTTCATTCATCTATGTCCCCTTCCCCACCTCTGCCGACTCTACCCATAGGCTACACCAACGCTTTAAATCATTAAAGCGGCATATAGGGGGATGGGTCCGTGTGGTGGGGTGGGGGGGAGTGAATCAGGTAAGTTCGACGGGATGAGCAGATACTATCCGCCCCTACGGTTCTCACTTTTTACTCTCACATCCCCATCTGTGTTTTCATTCATCTATGTCCCCTTCCCCACCTCTGCCGACTCTACTCACAGGCTACACCACCACTTTAAATCGTTAAAGCGGCATATATGGGATAGGTACGTGTGGTGGTGGGGCTGTTAGGGTGGGGGGATCGTAATATAGTGTGATGAGTGCGTCGACGGCGGGATACGAGGTGATGAAGGTAA